>CAPNGW010000169.1 GCA_948665105.1 uncultured Lachnospiraceae bacterium | reverse complement strand
CCCCGGCCATGCCTTGTCGGACCCGGACAGCTCCATCAGCCGGATTGCCGCTAAGGCCCAGGAGTTTACCGATGAAAATGAGTGGATTTTCCTGGGAAGCGGCTCCACCTGTTATGCCATTACCAAGGCCATGGCTCACAGACACGTCCAGATTGTAACCAATAACCTGTTTGCCGCCACTTATCTTGCATCCTTCCCCAACATCAACGTCATCACCTGCGGCGGCAAGGTTCACAGCGGAAAATTTCCCTTCCTGTACGGAGACTTGGCTTTGAATAATATTTCCTCCATGATTTTTTCCAAGGCCTTCATCGGTGTCTCCGGTGCGGATTTCAAGCACGGGTATTCCGTGTCCAATGATGTGGAGCGCAACATTTTCAAATCCCTGAAGGAATGTTCTGAAAAAATTGTCATTGTGACGGACTCCTCCAAGTTCGGCAATGCCGCTTTTATGAATCTGGGCAGTCTTGACATTGCCAATGCACTGATTACAGACCTGGGGATTCCCGAGGCCTACAGAAGCTATTATGAGAGCAGCGATATTGAATTGGTTTTGACTTAATACAGTCAGATTATTTTTTCAGGAGGTATTTATTATGTTATTTCAACCGGAACAGCTTATAGAGTTAAGTCACCCCCTTCTTGCGGATAAAGAATGTTTTCCATACCATCCCTATCCGGCAGGGTACACTTCCTCCAAACGCTGGTATATTGAAACCCTTTGCATGATGTGTTCCCATATCGGAACCCATATTGAAGTACCTTATCACAAGGATGAGCACGGTCAAGACTGCAAGGACTGGCCTTTGGATAAGCTTGTGGGTGAAGCCATTGTCATCAACGTACTGGGCAAGCAGCCTAAGGAGGCCATCACACTGGAGGATGTAAAAAAATACGAAGGTCATATTCATGAAGGGGATTTCATATTCCTGTACACAGGCTATGACCGCACCTTCCACACCGATGACTGGCAGCCTTATCCCCACATCGCCCAGGACGCCCTGGCCTGGATGCTTTCCTTCAAGCCCAAGGCCATCGGCACGGACGCTTCCGGCATTGAGCTGCCGGGCATTGATACCCAGGAGCTGCCGGGAGAGCCCAACCATGTGGCATGCTTTTCCAACGGAACCGCCATCATTGAGTCTCTCACCAACCTGGGAGCCATTGAGAACTGCCGCTCCACTGTCTTTGTGCTGATTCCCATGGCGGAGCAGATGGATGCATTTCCGGCGCGGATCATTGCCATTAAGGACCTTTGACAGGCAGAACGTTTTTCAAGAAGGAGAACCCATGGCAAATTTCACTAAACGGGCAATCAAGGAAGCTTTTTGGAAATTGCTGAACCAGCAGCCCCTCTCTCAAATCAGTGTTCGTCAGATTGTGGAAGAATGCGGAATCAACCGAAATTCCTTTTATTATCATTTTCAGGACATTCCTGCCTTAATTGAAGAGATTGTTTTGGATGCCGCCGATACGCTGATACAGAAATACCCAAGCATTGCATCCATTGATGAAGCCGTGGAGGCAGCCTTCCGGTTCACTATGGATAACAAAAGGGCTGTACAGCATATTTGCAATTCCGTCAATCGCAATATCTATGAGCAGTATCTGATGCGCATATGCCAGTATGTGATTACAACATATTTTGATACGGTTTTCGGTGAGGAGGACATCAGCGAAAAGGACCGGGACATTATCATATTATTTATCAAATGTGAGCTGTTCGGCCTGTCCATCGACTGGATTAACACGGGGATGCCCCAGGAGGCCATCGTAAAATTGCAAAAGCTTCTTTCCCTTTGCAACGGTCTCGTCAGCGAAATGATAGAACGGTGCAGGGAAAGCAAGCTTTCCCCAAGAAGCTGACAGGCAGGTAGCTTTTACAGCACACAGACAGCCGGCAGAAGGCTTTTACAGCAAGCTGACAGCCGGCAGAAGGCTTTTACAGCAAGCTGACAGCAGACTTAGGATTGTCTGAATTTTAGGCAAAGGTATACCCATTGCCCAAAATTCAGGCAGTTCTTTTTTATTGTCTGTTTTTGTGACAGCAGAGGGGTACTGTCTATTTTTCATGGGATTTTCTTTTGCTATACTATCCTCAGCAGGCAAAGGGCAGCCTTGCAAAAAAAAATTACAACCATGTTACATTGGAAAGGAGGAAATTCTGATGCAATCTACAGCTCCTATGAGAACTGCCAAAACAGGATATATCGTCATATCCGCTGTACTGTGCGTTTTGGGGATTCTTTTTATCACTGTCCCCGCATTTTCCATATCGGCAGCCGGCATCCTATGCGGAGTGATTCTGATGGTCTTCGGTATTGTAAGGCTGGTGGGATATTTTTCAAAGGATCTCTATCGCCTGGCATTTCAATACGACTTGGCCTTCGGTGTTATGCTGCTGGCTCTGGGCGTGATTATGCTGGTGCATCCGGGCAGCCTGATGAACTTTATCTGCATTACCCTGGGGCTTTCCTTTTTGGCAGACGGACTGTTTAAGGTTCAAATCGCCATTGATTCCAAAAGCTTCGGCATTCGCCACTGGTGGCTGATACTTGCACTGGCAATTATCACGGTAATCTTCGGGGCCATACTTATCATTCGCCCCAGCGAAAGCAGCCATATTCTCACTGTACTGGCAGGAATCGCCCTGCTGTGCGAAGGGCTTCTTAATATCATTACCATGCTCACCGCGGTGAAAATTATTAAGCATCAAAAGCCTGAGGTAATCGAAGTAGAATATTATGAGGAAACGGAGGAATAAAAAATGCGCTTTTCAAAAGCGGTGGTCAGGCACCGTGTTCTAATTCTGATTCTTTCCCTTGTGCTGATGGTTCCGTCAGTATTTGGAATGATTGCAACCAGAGTCAATTACGATATGCTGGATTATCTGCCGGATGACATGGATACCGTAAAGGGACAGACCGCGCTCCTTGAGGATTTCGGAAAGGGCGCTTTCTCACTGATTATTGTGGAGAACATGCCGGATAAGGATGTGGCGGCCCTGGTGGAAAAATTCCAGCAGGTAGACCATGTGGAGACGGTATTGTGGTATTCATCCCTTGCGGATATATCTGTTCCCAAGGAACTACTGCCGAAGGCCCTCTATGATAAATTCAATACGGAGAATGCCACGATGATGGCGGTGTTTTTTGACACCTCCACCTCTGCGGACATCACCATGGACGCCATTCGTGAAATCCGCTCCATCGCGGGTAAGCAGTGCTTTGTTTCCGGTATATCGGCCCTTGTCACCGATTTGAAGGATTTGTGCGAGCAGGAGGAGCCAATCTATGTGGGCCTTGCCGTGCTCCTGGCCTGCCTGGCAATGCTTCTGCTCCTGGACGGATGGCTGGTGCCCTTTGTTTTCCTGGCATCCATCGGCATGATGATTCTCATAAACCTGGGCTCCAACTATTTTCTGGGAGAGATTTCATACATAACCAAAGCCTTGTCAGCCGTGCTTCAGCTTGCCGTTACCATGGACTACTCCATCTTCCTGTGGCACAGCTACAACGAGC
Source organism: uncultured Lachnospiraceae bacterium (assembly GCA_948665105.1). Lineage (GTDB taxonomy): Bacteria > Bacillota > Clostridia > Lachnospirales > Lachnospiraceae > 14-2. The sequence continues at coordinate 2,277 of CAPNGW010000169.1, read as the reverse complement.
AAAGGGAAAAATACGACGATCACAAGGAGGCCATGGCATCTGCCATTCAGAAAACCCTCACCTCTGTGGTGGGGAGCTCCGTTACCACGGTTGCCGGCTTTGCCGCACTTTGCTTCATGACCTTCACCCTGGGGCGGGATTTGGGCATCGTTATGGCAAAGGGCGTGATTCTTGGAGTGATTGGATGTGTGACTGTGCTTCCGGCATTGATTCTTGTGTTTGATAAGCCCTTGCAGAAGACAAAGCATCCTTCACTTATCCCCAATATGTCAGGGTTTGCAAAGGGAGTCACCAAGATATTTCCCGTTTTCTTACTGATATTTGTGGTTCTGATTGCCCCCGCCTTATACGGATATAACAAAACCAACGATGAGGTCTATTACGATATGGGCCAGTGCCTGCCAAAGGATATGGAATACGTGATAGCCAACTCCAAATTATCCGAGGATTTTGACATTGCATCCACCCACATGGTTCTGGTGGACGCTGAGGTTCCTTCCAAATCCATCCGCTCCATGATAGATGAAATGGATAAGGTGGATGGCGTAAAATACGTGCTTGGTCTGGAATCGGTGCTTGGAAGCCGGGTGCCGGAGGAGGTTCTTCCCGATAGTATCCGGGAGGTCTTAGAAAGTGACAACTGGAAGCTGCTTTTAATCAACTCGGAATACAGAGTTGCCAGCGATGACGTGAACACCCAGCTTAACAGCCTGAATGCCATTCTGAAAAAATATGACGAGACAGGCATGCTCATCGGTGAGGCTCCCTGCATGAAGGACATGATTGAAACCACCGGCCATGATTTCCAGGTTGTCAATACCATTTCCATTATCGCAATCTTCATCATCATTGCACTGGTGGAAAAAAGCCTTTCCCTGCCCTTTATTCTGATTGCAGTGATTGAGCTGGCCATCTTTATCAACCTGGGGCTGCCCCACTATTTCGGGCAATCCCTGCCCTTTATCGCTCCCATATGTATCAGCACCATTCAGCTGGGGGCAACGGTGGACTACGCAATCCTTATGACCACCAGATATAAATCTGAGCGTATGGCAGGCAATGACAGGCGAAGCAGCGTTTCAACCGCCCTTGCAGCCTCCATCCCCTCTATTATTGTCTCCGGCATGGGACTGTTCGCCGCAACCTTCGGCGTCGCCCTTTACTCGGATATCGACATTATCAGCTCCATGTGTATGCTGATGGCAAGGGGCGCCGTTGTGAGTATGCTGTGTGTCATCTTTATTTTACCGTCCCTGCTTATGCTATGTGATAAGCTGATATGTGCAACAACCTTTGGGATGAAAAAGTATTCGTGCTCACATAAAGCTGACAGCCCAGGCAACCCTTGTGGGCATAAAATTTAATCAAACAGGAGGTACTCGATATGAACAGCAAATCAAAGAAAATTTTGGCAGCCATTCTGTGCTGCACAGTGGTTTTAGGAGGCGCCGGGGCCACGGTATTTGCCACATCCGGTAAGGAGCCGGAGGTAGCAGAGGAAGCGCTGGCATTGGCAACAGAGGAAGCGCCGGCATTGGCAACGGAGGAAGGTGATGCAGCGCTTGTAAAGGATGAAACCGTCTATGTCCTCACCGGAGCCGATGGAAATGTGGAGAAGGTTATTGTCAGCGACTGGATTAACGCTTCGGGCAACGATATTTATTCCCAGGAGAATAGTGAAAAAGAGCTGCCCGTAAGCCTCAGCGTTTCCTACACACTGGACGGAAAAAGCATTTCTCCCTCAGACCTTGCCGGAAAGAGTGGTAAGGTGACTATCCGCTTCGACTATGAGAACCATCAGTTTGAAACCGTTGAAATCGACGGGAAGCAGGAAAAGATATATGTTCCCTTTACCATGCTGACGGGTATGCTTTTGGACAACAACAAATTTACCAATGTCTCCGTATCCAACGGCAGGCTCATAAACGATGGAGACCATACCATCGTTGCAGGTCTCGCTTTCCCGGGCCTTAAGAGCAATTTAAATGTGGATAAGGAAAAGCTGGAGCTTCCGGATTATGTTGAGGTCAGCGCCGACGTGGAAAACTTTGAAATGCTGGGCACTTTCACTGTGGCCACCAACGAGGTCTTCCGTTCCCTGGATTCAGAAAAGCTTAACTCTGTGGATGAGCTTTCCAGCTCTCTGGATGAGCTTACCGTCGCCATGGACCAGCTTATGGACGGTTCCTCAGCGCTTTACGACGGCCTTTCCACACTTCTTGACAAGTCCGGAGAGCTTGCAGGCGGGATTAATCAGCTGGCTGACGGCACCGCGCA
>CAPNGW010000168.1:1895-5863 GCA_948665105.1 uncultured Lachnospiraceae bacterium | reverse complement strand
CAGCGGGACACCTCCTTGCTTCCGGGGTACAAAAGACGGCCCTGACGGGCCAGCTCTTCATAGCAGCCCCCGTTCTTATTCTTGCCGGTACGGTGCCCCTCGCCCACCAAAAGAAGAGTATCGCCATAGCTTCTAAGGGAAAGGCCCTGCTCTTCCATATCCCGGTACATGCCGCAGAGGTTCCTGCCCGTGTGGAGCCCGATTACATAGCTGCGGCTCTGATGCATACGCAGAAAATAATAACCGGGTCTTACCATCCAAGGATAATGAACGGCAAAGACGATGGCCGGCGCTTCCGCCCTTCCCTCCTTGGTAAACACACAGTTATCCTGCACCCTCTGGGCCTTGGAAAATTCATAAACCGGCAATTTCGCGGCAAGAGACAGAAGAAACTTCATTGGATGAAACATTGCCTGATTGGCAAAAACCTCCGCTCCTGCAATGGGAAAAGGCAGCTCTGTGGCCTGGGCCAATTCCGCAGGAATACCAAGAGCGGAAGCGGCAGAAATCTCTTCCTTTAAACGCTCCATCCGGTGCCCGGCGTCACTCCCCTCCAGGGCGTAGAGATAGGCAGGACAGCGGCGAAAGTCACAGGCTATGGCCTGTTCCCGGATAATCCTGTCATATTCCTCAATGGCCGCCTGGTTTGCAGCTGCATACTGACGGCTTTTTGCAGGGCCGAATTTCCTGGTGAGATACTCATAAATCATGCCATGCTGGGAAGTAATCTTCGCCGTGGTTCCCCCGGTCTGTCCGCTCCCCACCGCCTCCGCCTCCAATACCAGCACCTTTTTCCCTGCCTCCTGAAGCAAAAACGCCGTCAGAATACCAGCCATTCCGCCTCCTATTACAATGACATCCGCCTGATGGTTCCCTGTCAGCTGCTTTTTTTCCAAGGGAAGAATATCCCATTTCCAGATAGATTGCATACGCTCCGCCTTTCTTAAGCGGCCAAGGAAATTGCCGCATAAAAAAATAAGTATTTTCAGAATAATGTTCCCAACATTTACTCTAAAAATACTTACTTTTATCTTGCGGCGCTACCGGGAAAACATTACCTTCTCGCTGCCGAACATCTTGGTCAGAATGCCCACGCACACCAATGCATATACCACATTGATACCCGCCGTAAGGGCAATCTCAGGAATATTGACCGTGAAGGAGAAAATCCCGCTCATACTCTGGACGCTGTTGTAAAGAGGTATGAGATACATGGCCAGATTACTTGGCTTCATGCTGTCAATCATGGAGGTAACTGCCAGGAGCATACACACAATCATTACCGGCGTCACCCAGGTGGTGGCCTCCTTTACATTTTTTGCAAATGCAGAAATAATGGAGATAATTGAAACAATCACCAGCACGGTGCTTAAGATAACTGCCAGAAGCAGCAAATAGTCGCTGATCTGATACACGCTGGCACTGACATCCTCAGCTCCACCCATCATATTGGGCAGTGACAGCATGGTTCCGATAAAGCTGGACAGTCCGCTTAAGATGGCAATAACGCTTAAGCTCACGATCTTACCCAAAGCCAGGTGGCTTCTCTTCATGGGCGTCACCAGCAAGGTGGCAATGGTTCCCCGCTCCTTCTCACCGGCAATGGATTCCGGCGCCACCGCCATGCATCCGCTGAATAGGAATATCATCATCAGCATGGGAATCATCATGGAAAATACCATACCAGCCGTATCCTTCTCTGAAGCCAAATCATACTGCTTTTCCTGGCTGTTCACATCAAATTTATTGGCCATGGAGGACTCATACCCATCCAAAAGCTCCGTCATTACGGTGTAGGCCGTGGAGGAATCCGTGTCCGCAGAGTTATAATATACCTCCACCTCCGGCGCCTTCTCCCCTGAGCTCACCTCATAGGCAGCCGTGTCTTCCACAAAATTCTCCGGAAATACCACCAGCAGGTCACAGCCTCCAACCTCGTCTCCCGTTCCGGTGGTCAGCATTTCACGGGCTTTTCCTTCCTCCTCCACGGGCACGAAATTCACCGGTAGTTGTTCTGCATTTGCATAATACTCCGGCAGGTTCACTGCATACACCTGAGGCACGAAATCCTCCCCGGAGGTATAGAGGCTGCTCATCCCCTGGCCCATAAAGGTATACATGACATAAATCAAAAGTCCCGGCATAAGTACCGTAGAAAACACCATACGCTTATCCTTGAAAAAGCGGGCGAATTCCTTCTTCATAATGGTTATTACATTGCTCTTCATACTGCCACACCTGCCCTTTCTGCATAAATATCGAAGAATACATCCTCCAGGCTCCTGTCTCCGGTGACCTTGGACAATTCTTCGGAGAGGGCCATGGTGCCGTTAATGATAATTCCCACCCGGTCGCAAATCTTCTCAATAAGGCTGAAAATGTGTGTGGACACGATAATGGTCTTGCCCTGGGACTTAAGCTCCAGGAGGAAATCCGTCACCACCTTGGCCGTTAAGACATCCAGTCCGTTGGTGGGCTCGTCGAAAATGATAATGTCCGGGTTATGAACGATGGAGATTACCAGGGACACCTTCTGCTTCATACCGGTGGACATATCGGCCACCTTCACCTCTGCGAAGCCAGAAATGCCAAATTTGTCGAAAAGCTCTCTCTTTCGCTGCTCTGCCACCGCCTTCTCCATCCCATGAAGCTGGGCAAAAAAGTCAAAAAGATAATTGGGGGTGAAAAATTCCTCCAGCTTTAGCTCGCTGGTGAGGAATCCGATTTTGCTTCTGACCTGATTGGGCTCAGAAACAACGCTGACACCGTCCACCAGCACGTCTCCCGCATCCGGGGAAATCAAGGTGGCAATCATCCGTAGGGTGGTGGTTTTGCCTGCTCCGTTGGAGCCAAGAAGCCCGTAGATTTCTCCACGGTAGGCCACGAAGGAGAGGTTGTTTACCGCTACCTTGATTTTTTCCTTTGTCTTTTCCAATTTCTGCTGCTTTGCAGAAATTTTGAAGGTCTTTTTTAAGCCCTTCACCACAAGAATTTCTTCCATGTCATCCTCCTGTTGTTATATATTTTGTGCATAGTTGTATCCGGACAGGCTATATAAGCTGACCCTTTAATCTATCAATTTTCTTTCGAATTCGGTAACAGAGGCTGCCTATCCCCACCACTAAAGCAGTCATTATCATGAGACAAGCCAGCATCGTACCTGACATAGAGGCTGTTACATGCTCCCGGTCCATATAAAACATAACATTTATGACCAAATCGTATGTAAAAATAATAATTTCCAGTATCAGCATAATCCGAAAGAAGCGAAAAATCCTCTGAAGCTGTTCTATCCTGGACTCCACATCCGTGTAAAGCTGAAAATCTCCCAGCTCTGACCGCCTACGGAAAAACCGCCACCAGCCCCAGCGGCAGATATACTCTGCACCGCTCTCACAGATGAGGCTTACGTATTCCGAATGGGACATATGCTGTTTTCTCTCGGTGAACAAATCTATCTGGTAAAAATACTCCCCCGGTTCGCATGCCTCAAAGCTGTAGAAGCCTAAGAAAAATTCTGTCATGGCATAGCCCATCTGAGACATTTCGTTGAGCCATAGCTCTTCTTTATCCTTATCAAAATAGAGGCGGAATTTAACCATGGTGCTCACCTCCTGCTTCCGAAAATCTCTCGGTCTCTGCCGGAGCCTTCTTAAGCCGCTTTCCGTTCTCCAAAAGCTCCGTAAGCCGCCCTATCTCATCCTCCAGAGCCGCCCGGCCGATTCTGGTAATCACATACTCCTTCTTCTTTCTACTTTCCTTCTCCTCACTATGCAGGGTAATCCATCCCTTTTCCAGCAGATTGTTGATGGCGCCGTACAAGGTTCCTGCCCCCAATTCCAGGCGGCCATCCGTCATCTCCATGGTACTTTGGATAATGCCGTAGCCGTGGTTGGGAGTGAGGAGGGACAACAGAATGTAGTAGATTCCTTCTGTCATGGGTTGATTTTTTATCAACTTTTTTTAAA
>CAPNGW010000168.1:0-1885 GCA_948665105.1 uncultured Lachnospiraceae bacterium | reverse complement strand
CCCCCCCCCCCTAAAATATATCGGTTTTCGATATATCATATTTATAATATATCATATGGTGATATATCTGTCAAGGATATATTAAAAATTTTTAAAAAGATACCCGGACAGCACATGGCTGCCCGGGCACCTTGTATTTCATCTTTATCTTTCTTCGCTCTGCTCTGCCTCCTCAATCCATGGAAGCATGGTGCTCATATCCACCTCAAGCGCTCCCTCATAAATGCGTATGGGAATACAGTCGTTAAATCCATAAATAACCGGGTAATCCTCAGCCTCAAAGAAATAGGTCAGTATCACCCTCCGGTACAAATCAATCAGCCAATATTCCCGTACTCCGGCGTTCTGGTACTTATAAAGCTTCAGGGTCATGTCCTTGCGCTTGGTGCCGGGTGAAATCACCTCCACCAGAAAATCCGGCGCGCCGAAAATTCTGCCGTTCTTATGCTTGTCCCAGTCGCAGAGAATCCCCACATCCGGCTGAACCATAGTTTTATTGTTACAATCAAGCTGTACATCCACCGGAGCGATAAAAGGAACACAGGGCCCCTTCTTCTCCATGATATAGTTGGCAATCTGGCGATAAATCTCCCCTCCAAGCCTTTGATGCAAAAGTGTGGGAGCAGCCATGTCATAGATAACCCCGTCAATGAGCTCCACCCGCTGTTCGTCCGGCAGAGCAAAATAATCCTCCAGGGTATACTCTCCCTGTTTCTTAAATCCATAGAACGGCGCCGAGTCCCTCACACAGCAGTCCCCCCACTTCTCTGTATCCTTCTTAAATATATCACTGCAGCAGGTTTCCGGGGACTTGCCGGCTTCTTCCGAAATCCTTTCACCATAATGCGCAGGCATAAGAACACCCTCAATGGCCCGTATCGTGGCATATCTGGGCTGCTTTGTCTCCCCGGAAAAAATCTTCTGCACGGTGCCCAGGGGAATCCCGGACAGCTGGGAGAGCTGTGCGTAGCTGTAGCCTAATTCCTTTTTTCTCGTTTTCCATTGCTCCAGATTCATAAAATACCTCCTCAAAAAATATACACCGTTAAAATGCCCGTTTGCGGTTAGAAAATGGTTGTCTTGTGTATATAATACCCCAAAACCCTTTATATGTCAATAACTCTGTCTTTTATTTCACCGTATTATTCTCTTTTATCCTCCATTATTTGCCCCTTTATTTTTCATTTATTTCATATTTTAACCGTTTCTTATTTTCAAATCAACCGTTTCTTACTTGCAAATTATCCGTTTCCCATTTTAATAATACGAAAAATATTTCTCCCGGTTCCTGGCAAAGAAGAAAAAATAGTCAGGCCTGGATATACATCCCTGCCTGACTATCTTTCTTCTATACTCTATTGAATCATCCGCTTCCCCCAACACAAGCTCTGTTAAGGATTTTCCTGCCAAGGCTTCCTAATCCAGCTCAATCTTTCGAAGCTCCTTGGCCGGCAGCCGGTTGGTGGATGTCTTAACAATCTTCTCCACCTCCACCTTGGCCTTGGGAATGGGCGCAATGGTTCCTGCTCCGGCCACACAGCCGCCGGGACATCCCATCCCTTCAATCAGGTACCCGTTCTTCTTGCCTGCCTTGGCCAGCATCAGAATCTTCTTACATTCCGCCAGTCCCTCCACATGCTCGATTTTGACCTGAACATCCGGGTAATACTCCTTGATACAGTCTTCGATGGCCGAAGCCACTCCTCCGGCAACGCCATATCCCCGGCCTGCACCGGTGGCATCATGCATGGAGCTGTCGCCGGGTGTATTTCTGGGGTCAATATTTTTCGCCTCGAACATGGCGTTCAATTCCTCAAAGGTAATCACAAAATCCACATCGCTGCGCACCGTGGTCCGCATGGCCTCCAGCTTCTTGGCCGCACAG
>CAPNGW010000167.1 GCA_948665105.1 uncultured Lachnospiraceae bacterium | reverse complement strand
CGGAACCTGACCCGGAACCCATAGAGCCGGAGCTGCCGGTGCAGTTTGACGAGACAACCAAAGCCTACAACTTTTTGAATGGAGAAACCATCACCGGGCTTATACAAAGTGGTGGACAGGGAACCCCGGAGGATCCCTATATTGTCCGCTGTATGCCCGGGGCTTATGTGGAAGGCTCCTATCTCAATCAGATTGCTGCCGCACAAGAGCCGGTGTTTGTAAAGCTTCAGATTATTGACCCGCTCTCGGGAGAAGCGGTGGAAGGAAAATTCTGGGATATTAATACCCGGCAATTTAACGGTATGGTTTTTGACGAGCTGGCAAAATGGTCGGTGGAGAACAAAGCCCCCTTGGTGGAGGCGGAGCCTCCCGTGGAGCCGGAGATTCCCGTGGAGCCGGAAATTCCCGTGATGCCGGAAATCCCGGAAATTCCGGAAATTCCCCAGGGCTATACGGCCAAAGAGCTGGCAGAAGCCATCAAAAATGCAGAGAAGAATATCAAGGATTTGGATTTACAGCGGCGCCAGGCAGAATTGCAGCTGGAGCAGATGAAGAAGGTAACCAAGGAGGGCGTGGTGACGGCCACGGTGGACGGAACCATCAAGACCGTGGGTGATATAGAAAATCCACCCCAGGACGGTTCTCCCTTCCTTACGGTGTCCGGCTCAGAGGGCCTGTATGTGACCGGCTCCTTAAGTGAGCTTCAGCTTGCGGATGTCTCTGTAGGGCAGACTGTGTACGCTAATTCCTGGGAGAGCGGCATGAGCTTTGAAGCCACCATTCAGGAGATTTCCCCCTATCCCACGGAGAACAGCAACAGCTGGGGGGAGGGCAATCCCAACGTGTCCTATTATCCCTACACAGCATTTATCTCCAATACCGAGGGGCTTCGGAACGGCGAGTATGTGGACCTAACCATGACTGCCATGTATACCGAGGAGGAAGCCTTCGCCATTTATCTGCAAAAGGCTTACGTCCGGGAGGAGAACGGCAGGAGCTATGTGATGATAGCTGATGAAAATAACCGTCTCAAGAAACAGTATGTGGAGACAGGAAGAACCATTTACGGGGAAGCCGTGGAGATAAGGTCCGGGCTTACCAGGGAAGACAGAATAGCGTTTCCCTATGGAAAGACGGCAAAGGAAGGCGTGAAAGTAGATGACAGCTCCGGCAACGGCGGAATGATGTATTATTAAGGAGGAAAGCGATTATGTTGGAAAATATCAGACTGTCCTTTCAGGGAATATGGTCACATAAGATGCGCTCGTTCCTTACCATGCTGGGCATCATCATTGGTATTGCGGCAATTATTGCCATTGTCTCTACCATTACAGGAACCAACGAGCAGATTAAACAAAACCTGATTGGCTCCGGTGACAACAGCGTCACCGTCCAGCTGTATCAGGGCGATTATCCCTATGAGATGGATTATAACGGAATTCCCGAAGGGGTGCCCGTCATTACCGGGGAAATGCTAAAGGAGATTCAGGCGGTAAAGGAGGTAAAGGCAGCCACCACGTATGTGTCCCGGGATTCCTATAACAACATTTTCCATGGGAACACAAGCATTTCCGGTGGTAAGCTTTACGGCATCGAGAAGGAATACTTTGACGTGAGCGGATATATTGTCAAAAGCGGGCGTGTCTTTGACCAGGCGGATATCACGAAGCTGCGGAAGGTGGCTGTTCTGGACGAGGATTCCGCAGAGGCCTTATTTACCGGGGAGGAAGCTGTAGGAAAGACCATTGAGATTCAAAATGAGCCTTATGTGGTCATCGGTATCGTGGAGAAATCCGCAAAATTTGAGCCGGTGATTAACACTATGGACGATTACTATATGTATGCACAGAGAAGCAGCGGGATTGTGTATGTGCCCTACGCTGTCTGGCCGGGGCTATATGGGTTTGACGAGCCCCAGAAGCTGGTGCTTACGGTGAACGATACGGAGGAGATGACAGCTGCGGGTAAGAAGAGCGCGGATATTCTCAATGGGTATCTGAACGTCACGGATGAAACCATGCAGTATAAGGCCATCGACCTTCTGGAGCAGGCCAAGGAGATTCAGGAGCTGAGCCAGTCCACCAACACCATGCTGATTTGGATTGCAGGGATTTCCCTGCTGGTAGGTGGTATCGGTGTAATGAATATTATGCTGGTGTCAGTGACGGAGCGTACCCAGGAGATTGGACTTAAGAAGGCCATTGGAGCCAGAAAATCCAAGGTGCTGGGGCAATTTTTGACAGAGGCCGCGGTGCTCACCAGCCTGGGCGGGCTGATTGGGGTAATCGTGGGAATTATCCTGGCAGAGGTGATTTCCAGACTGACGGGAACCCTGGTGGCAATCAGTGGGCCTGCAGCAGTGGGAGCAGTAGTGTTCTCCATGATTATTGGAATCGTGTTTGGGCTTTTGCCCTCCTATAAGGCGGCCAATTTGAATCCCATTGATGCATTGCGACACGAATAGAAAACAAGCAGATAGTGAAAAAGATATGCTTCCTGTTTACCAGAGGGGGGCATATCTTTTTTCATAACAAAAAAACCACATTTTATGACATGTTCTGGGGAAATCTCAGAAAGGGGACGAAATATAAAGTGTGGAAAGGATGAAGTGGAATGATTGAAATAGCAGTTTGCGATGATGATATGCGTATCTTAACGGACTTAGAAAGGAGAATCCGACAGCAGATTCCGGATTGCCGTGTGCGGCGCTTTTCCTCGGGAGAGCAGCTGCTGGAAGCCGGACCCCAGGCGGATATCATATTTCTGGACATTGAGATGGAGGGAATGGATGGCATGGCGGTGGCAGATAAGCTTAAGGACTCCGCGCTTTTAATCTTTGTCACTGCCCATGAGGACCGTGTATTTGACGCTTTCGATGTGGGGGCATTTCATTATCTTTTGAAGCCTCTGGAGGAAGAAAAATTTCGCAAGGTTTTGAAGCGTGCCCAGGAGGAGATTCAGAAGAAAAAGAGAAAAAAACCTTTGAAAATTAAAGAAAAAGGTGAATACAGGATGGTCCGCCCCGAAGAAATCTATTATGTGGAAAGCAATGGGCGAAAGCTGCTTTTGCACACGGTACAGGGATTCACGGAATGCTACGGTAGAATGCAGGAGCTGGAGCAGGAGCTGGGGGAGGACTTTTACCGCTGCCACCGGGGATACCTGGTCCATTTAAAATATGTGGACAGCTATGATTCGTCCAATATACAGCTTAAGGACCATAGTATGGTGTACCTGGCCCGACAGAAGTATGGTGAGTTTGTGAGAACGTATATGGATTATCTCAGAAGAATGGGAGATATGTAATGATGATGCTATGGGATGCAGTGACAGACATAGTCCTGTATGGGAGCTGGGGAATCTTATTTTACCGGCTATTACTGCTTTTGGAGCCCAAAGCTTCCTATAGATTTACAAGGTGGCAATGGAGGCAGGCGGCGGTGTGTGTACTGCCCTTCCTTCTGTGGAGAGCGCTCATCGGCTACTATATACCGATACAGAGATTTTTCCTGGGGGAACAGTCCATATATCAGAGCAGCAGAACCATCCTTACCACCGGGCTGGGACTTTTGATACTTTTTCTTAGCGGATGCTTTCTGCATGGCGGAAAAAAGCGGCAAATCTTATATTTGACGCTGCTGTTCGGTGCCTTAAGTGAAATGCTGCGGTTTGGCTTTTACTGTCTCACCATCTGGTTCCCCAATGGAGCCATGGACTTCTTTCTCAATCGGATAGAAAACGGAAGTATGGAGGTGGACAGGTTCTATCAGATGGCGTCTGTGGTGCAGATTGTCTGGATTCTGGTGTACATTTTACTGTATCTGGGAAGCCTTACGGTTCTCGTGCATTGTGTCAGGCAGGCATATCTGGCAGCCGGAAGACTGCCACAGGGACGAGAGCTTTTGTATCTGACGGCTTCGCCTCTTATCAGCCTGGGGTTTGGAATCCTTATGCGGAGTATTATGCTGATTTACAGACAAGGGGAAATCTATTCGATTTTCGATGAAAATAGAGGGCTGTATCTGCTGATACCGGCCATTGCCGCCCTGTGTATTGGTATGATGATGGGCAGCGTCCGCACCTTTAGCCATATCGTGGAGGAGGAGCGAAAGAAGAGTGAGCTTCTGATTTATCAGGGCCGTTTGGAGGACATGGAGCAGTATGTGGGGGATTTGGAGCGAATGCAGGACGGAATCCGTGGCATGAAGCATGATATCAGAAATTACATGGAGGATATCCGGGCATTGATGGCTCTGGGGGAAGACTCCCAGGCACAGAAGGAATTGAACGGCTATCTGTCAGGCATGGAGCGAACCCTTAAGGAATTCAATGTCCGGTACAAGACGGGAAATCCAGTGACGGATGTTCTATTAAACCGCTATATGGTAGAGGCCCGGGAGCTTGGGGCTTTTGCAGACTGGGCCTTTTCCTTTCCGGGAGAATTAAATATTGACCCCTTCGATATGAGCATTATTTTAAACAATGGACTGAACAACGCCCTGGAAAGCTTAAGGAAGCTTCCAAAGGAGCAGCGGTGGGTTACGTTAAGGGGCCTAAGCCAGGGTAAAATGTTTCTCTTGGAAATCAAAAATGCCGCCCAGGGAGGGGCCCAGGTGACCCCGGACCTTGGCATGAAAAATATGATGCGCTGTGCGGAGAAATATTGCGGCCATATGGATTGGGGGCTGATGGAGGGGGAATTTCGCCTTACAGTATTTCTCCAGGGTGGCGGTGACAATAGCGACATTGACTTATGACAAGAATCCTTCCTTTGATGACAAAGCCCTTTCTTTTGGAGCTATAAATTCGATATAATAAGTACAAGCAGGCGGGAGATTTCTGGATACAGATTTCCATGAAATCAAAGCCTCAAAGAAAGGAGAGATAAGATGCGGATGACAGGAGTACACTATGGAATGATGCCTATGGTGCAGCGTCATATTACAAACAGGACATCCTCTTACGGAAACGCCAGCCGCTATGGTGGAGCCTACGGAACCAGCAGCACGGGAAGCACCAGCCGCTACGGGAACACTTATGGAGCAGGTCGCACTGGTACCGCGGCAGCCTTGTCCAAGATGGATAAGACCTATGAGAGCACCAAAACGGCAGCGCAAAATGTCCGTATTCATGGCAATGTGCTGATGAATTCCCAGGAACGTTCCGGGAAAGAGATGACCACCGACGTGAAGAATTTCGTCAACGACTACAACACCATGGTGGAGCAGATGAAAAGTATGGGCGGAGCCAATAATGTAATCTACCGAAACCAGCTTAATAGTAGCTTTAGCAGACACAAAGAGGAGCTTAATGCAGTGGGAATCACGGCGGACAAAAACGGTATGCTTCTCCTGGATGAAAAGGCGCTGGCCAATGCGGATTCCGCGGCGGTGCAAAAGGCCTTTGGCGGTTCCCAAAGCTTTGTTGGGGAAACAGCGGTAAGAAGCATCTATGTGGAGGCTGATGCGGTATCCAGCCAGGCCAGTGCCAGATACAATAGTTATGGCTCTTACGGAGGATACGGCTCCTATGGAAATTACAGCAGCTACAATCCCTACAGCAGTGTAAGCGGCTATAACCCCTATGGAGGCTTAAGCAATTATAATATGCTGGGAAGCCTGCTCAATAAGTATTTCTAAAATAAAAAGCTCATTTTCTCTGAAAAAGACCCGGGATTCCGGGTCTTTTAGACTGTAAGAAAACAATACCTTGGAGCGCAAGGCATACGAAGTCCTAAATGTCCACGCTTCACCGTTCCGTCTCCCGGCGTTTCTGCTGGGGCTGCTCCTGCTGGTGTATGGCGGCATCGGCGTTGCGCTTCACCTATGGCCTTTATCCAGTCTGTCAGGCTGGCGATTTTCTTCCGAATGTCCCGTGCTCCGTT
>CAPNGW010000166.1 GCA_948665105.1 uncultured Lachnospiraceae bacterium | reverse complement strand
CCCGGAACGGGCGGCCCTTCCCTTCCAGAAGGCCATCATTGACGAGGAACTGCCCTACACCATCGGCGGCGGCATCGGACAGTCCAGAATCTGTATGTTTTTCTTAAGAAAAGCCCACATCGGTGAGGTACAGTCCTCTCTTTGGCCGGAGGAAACCGTGAAGCTGGCGGAGGAAAAAGGGATTCCATTATTGTAAATACGAAATGGGAAGAAGCACCAACAGATAATTCATTTGTTGGTGCTTCTTCCTTATGGTGTTACCACTTTAACGCTGTGCCTTCTTTTTCTTCTGTATGAAGGCTGCTATCAGGACTGCCGCCGAGCCTGCTCCCAGCATAAACCATGTACTGGCCATACTGTCATCTCCGGTAGCAGGAGTTCTGTGATTTCCTGAACCGTTTGAGGAATTTCCTCCTGCAGAACCATTATTGGAAGTTCCTCCCGGATTCTCCTCTCCGCCAGCATTGGATGAATCACCGGGATTCTGATTATCCGGATTTTCGTTATCGGGATTTTCCGGGTCCTCTCCGCCTGGATTCTCCGGGTCTTCTCCACCTGGATTCTCCGGCTCTTCTCCACCTGGATTCTCCGGCTCTTCTCCACCCGGGTTCTCCGGCTCTTCTCCACCCGGGTTCTCCGGCTCCTCCTCTTTCTCTGTAGTAAAGGTGATGCTATAGTCATCTGCCATGGTATTCCCTGCCAGGTCCTGCACGGCATCCCTTCCAATATAAAGCGTATAGTCCGCCCCGCCTTTCAGCCCTTTTGGCACAATGGTCAGTATCCCGTTATCGTAAGAAGCCTCTATCTCCAGTATGTCTGAACCGTTTTCCAGACGAATCTGGCTTGCATCCACGACAATCTCCTCGCTGACCTCAAAGGTAAATACTGCATCCAAGCCCACCTCTGTGCTTCCGCTTGGTATATTGGAGCTTAGAATCTGTGGTGCAATGATATCCACTTCCGTATTTGTCACAGCCAGCTTTGCAATCCTTCCAACGAGGAGCCCTGCCGGGCTGCCGTTTTCGTCAAGCTCATATCCCACCGTTAGGGGAACATCCGGCGCATTCAGGGTGATTCGGCTGATTTGGTCAGATTTAAGGCTTCTAATCTTTCCGTCCACGGTAAGGAACATTTCCTTCTCCTGGGGATTATATACCGCAATGATATGATGCCATCCGTTCTCCCGGCTGACCACATTTTTGGAATCCTCAGACGCACTCAGGGCAAACGCATCCGGCTGGCCCATGGACACTGCATCCGCCTCTGTCTCAAGAGCAATGTCCCCATTCTCACCCCGGACGACAAAGCGCACTGCTCCTTCCGGTGTAAGCTCCAGCTTAAATCCATTTCCGCCTGCTGTCTTTTTGCTCAGCAGAACCTGGGTTTCACTAATCGCCTCCGTACACTGGAACCAGAAATCAACGGTAAGGCCGCGCAAGGTCCTAAGGCTCTTCTCATCCGGAATGGTAACCGTATGTTCTTGGGTTCCGTCAAACTCCATAAGTTCTGAAAGCTCTACCACAATCTCTTCCGCTACATCCTGGGGAATCAGAGCGTCCATGGCCTGTTTTACTGCTTCTGTTGCCAAATCCACCTGATTCTGGCTGACGCAGGTCTCCTCCATGGCCTCCTGGGCAGCCGCTATCGCTTCTGCCAGAACTGCCCAGCTCTCGGGGCTGTAGTCCTCCTCTTTTAGCCCGGCGATGGCTGTAAGGCTGTCGGAAAGCCTGCTCTTATCTATAAACCGGAAATTCATACAGAAATATGGCATTCCCGAGGAAGTCTCACTGACATTTACCTTTTGCAGCGTATCTTTGTTGTTGATATATCCATAATACAAATATTCAATCTGAGGCGCTTCCCCAAAGGGTTTGGAGCCATTGGAATGAAACCAGGAGTCCACATTTCCGATGGGATAGAAGGCAACAATCTCATACTCTCCTTCGGTAAGGGTCACCGGCTGATCCAGTTTCATATAGCAGTAGCCGTTTCCATCCGCCGCTGTATCCTTTGCAATCTCTGCAAACGCAATGGCAGTGGAATCCTCCTTGGGATAGATGGCAACCTGTGTTCCCTCATGGCTGAATACACCGTCCTCGTTCTTGTCATAGACCCCAAGCTCCGTCACAAGGATGGGAGATTTTACCCGAAAGCTGTAGGCCATATTCCAGTTCTTGTTGGAATCTCCCCCTTTGGGGGTGGCCTCATTGGGATAATAGTTAAGGGCAGTATAGCCCGTATCCGCCACCTGAACCGTCAATTCCACGGTATCCGATGCGGCTTCATTTGCCCGGGCCTTGGCTGTCACCTTGGTGGTTCCGGAAAGAAGGCCCTTGATATTCCCGAACTCATCCACAGACACTATACTGGGATTGCTGCTGCTCCAGCTAACCTCTTTATTGGCCGCATTTTCCGGCAGGACCTCTGCCTTAAGAAGCAGTCTGTCATTCACAGACAAAATCCCATCTTCCTGGCCCGTAATCTGTACACTTTCCGGCAGGATATCCTGCACTGTGATCTGAAGGGATCCCGCAATCTGTGGATTGCTTGCGGAAGTTGCCGTAATCTCTGCCTTCCCCGGCTTCAGCCCGGTAATCAAACCATTCTGGTCCACCTTTGCCACCTCCGGCTCGGAGCTACTCCAGTTCAGAATCCTGACCGTATCGCTCTCGGGCTTCACAATGGCTGTTGCCTGCAGCGTATCATTGGTATACACCACTGTCCGGTCTGCAGTCACCTCAATACTCTCAATGGGAGCGTAAGGGGTATCACTTTCCGTCATATGATAGCTCTTGCCCGCCTGGGTGTCAAAGGTATATAACAATTCTTTTGTATTTTTTGTCTGGGTGATTTCCACCTCCACCTGCTGCCCGTTTTCATCTACAATTACCGCCCCGTTTTCCCAGGGAGATACAAAATGTAAGGTTCCACCCTTTTCACTGGTCAAATCCACATAAGGAATGGTTTTACTGGTAGCATCGTACTCGGAGGAGACAAGAAATGCTCCCTTGGCCCGCAAATCCACAAACTTGACGCTGGTTCCCTTGGCCCAGGAGGGGAATACCCTAAGCTCCTCCTCGTGGTGCTGCAGGAGCATGGAATTCACCGCCTCAATGGTTCCGAAGGTCTCTGCCCCGTGGGCATTTCCGTTGTTGCAGGTCAGATTCTCTCTCCAGATGGCGTAGATGGTCTTATCCAGATGATCCAGGATATAATCCCCATCAAGGCCCAGCCTTGCGGCAATGGTAAAGGATTTGGCAAATCCATTGTAGCCCGCTCCCCGGTACCACAGATACAGGGGGTTAAAGTATTCAAAGGTATCCCTTGCCAGCTTTAGCTTCTCCGGGTCGGAGGCCAGACTGACATTCTCCGAAGGATGTACCACCGCTTCTAAAGCCACCGGCTGGTTTCCTTCATAGATATAGCTTCCCCATACACAGTTGGAGGCATCGGTCTGTGTGGTATTATGGGAAGAATAGGCCGAAATATATACCTCCTTCTCCGAATCAAAGCCCATATCACTCAGCTCGGTCCTGGCCGGCTCCGCATTTTTGCTGGTGGGCTGCTCACACAGGTTCTCCATAATCTCCTGCATGGCAGGGATCATATCCTGATTCTCACCCAGATACTCCGACATCTCGATAAACGCCCGGAAGTGGGACTGTATGTACCCAAGGTCCAGAATCGGATTGATATCAAATCCCGAGCCTCCCGTTTCATTGTTGGCGCTGTTGTACACATAATACTTTCCGTCCGCTTCCTTCACCACAAAATCCATATAGAATTCCACGGTGCGCTGGATAGCAGGATAAATATAAGTCCGCAGAGTCTCCTCATTTCTGTTATACTGCCAATCCCATATCAGAAGCTGGGTAAAAAGCATCACATTGGATTTCTGGTCGGTGGGCAGCGTAGCCGGATCCTTTTTACTGCTTACTTCAATGGGATCCTTCTTATAATAGAAGGGATACACCGGCACGATGGAACGGGAAAACTGTGCTCCACGGTAGCCCTTCTTGGCCACATTGTTCTGGCCTTCTGCCAGCCGCACATCGGCATCGATATAATAAGGCTCCATCAGCTGGCTCCGGTTGCTGGAATAAATGCCATAGTAGGGCGATTCATAGTTATAATTGGTATAGCCTCTTCCTGAGGAGGCACAAGTATCGTTGGTCTGCCATACGCCCAGGGCTCCGGCAGGTACATTGGGCTGCTCCGCTCCCTCCGGCGTGGGCCTTATGGTACAGCCAAGTCCGTAAAGAGCGCCCATATAATAGCGCTGAAGGATGGTATCGTCCACCTTCACATAAGATTTAAGCCAATAATCCTTCCACCAAGCAAGATGCTCCTGATGCTCACGCTCCATGTCGCCCGTGGTCACCTTCCCGAGACGCTCAATGGCTTCGGTGCGCACCTGATCCATCCCTTTGGGGGCAAGCCCTGTGCCATTGGTCAGTCCGCTGCTGGAATGAGCATAGGAAACCATTTGCACGGTTTTTCCGGGCTCCAGCTTAATAATCAGCTTTCCGCCCTCCACCCGGCTCTCTCCCTCTAAGACCCGCACCGCTGTGGCTGATCTGGAGATATAGTTTTTATCACCGCCAGAAGCCACATCTCCGCCGGATTCCCTGGTCAGCCAGATAATGTTCCCGTCGTTTCCCTTATTTGCCACAATTCCCTCGGGGGATGTCAGGATTCCCTGCAGCTCCACCGCCTCTGTCGCCTTGGCGTCCAGGGTGATGTCTGTATACAGAATATTCCGCTCCTCGGCTGTCCAGGACCGGAAGCTGACATCGTTCCCGCCGAACTCCTGGCGGCTTCGCACCTCCGCATTTAAGATATCCTGCTCATGATAATAACTGCCGGACTCCTCCTTCTTGGGATTCAGTACATTCTCCCCCTGATAAAACAGATCCACATCCGTCACATATGCATTGGTCATGTCATTGGCATAATGCTTGGAGGCATACTCCGGCGCAACCGGCTGGGAGCTGTAAATCCGAAGGTATTTGGCAGTTTTGGTCTCGGGAAAGGAAAAGCTTTTGGTGCTGTCCCGGTTGCCGTTCACCGACTGGATGGTGGTCCAGGCTTTCCCGTCATCGGAAATCTGAATCTCAAACTGATACAAATTATAGCAGCTGTTTTCCGGATAGAGCACTCCAATCAGCTTCATCTCAATCTGGTCAAAGGTAAAGGGCACATTGGAAGCTACCTGCACCCATTTATCATGGGACACGGTTGATCCGTTAATCCGCTCCGCCTGGTTGTTGGAACGCCAAAGGGTTCCCGGATCGGAATCAAAAGCCCTGGCAGCATCTGCATTCCAGCCCTCGGAATCCGAATTCTTATAAGTAAGCTGTAAGGTCTGCCCTACATTTTTCTCAATCACAGAGCTGCCCTGATAAGTAAAATCCACCTCCGCAAGCCTGGCCGTATGGCGGTTGCCCACCTCGCTGGGCTTGGGATTGTTTTTGTCTGCAAAATAGGATTCCTCCCCGGGCTGGACAGCCTGAGTAATATTGATTCGGAAATATCTGGAGGTGACGGCCTTATTGAGGTTTCGTTCCAGCTGATATTCCGTATTCCCGGTGACAACGTCCACATCCGTCCAGGTTTTCCCGTCCTCACTGGTCTGCAGGCTGAAATCCCTGGTGTTGTACCGGATATTGTGGTTCCCGTTCTTATCCACGTCCATGTATCCCCGGTGGACCGTTGACCAGGCGTCGATGGTGACCTTCTTTTTAAAATCAAACATCACCCACTTATCCCCGGCCACCGCGCTCTGGGCGTTGGAAACCCACCAGGTTTCCAGATTTCCGTCCACAAGGGCTCCCGCCCCCAAAGGGGAATCCTTGGCATTGGTGTCGTTGGCCGTCACTGCCAGCTG
>CAPNGW010000165.1 GCA_948665105.1 uncultured Lachnospiraceae bacterium | reverse complement strand
GGAGAATAATGCAATTATTAGACTTGCTGGATGGAATATCCTACCGGCTGATACAGGGAACCCTGGATACGGAAGTGTCCGCCCTTATTTACGATTCCAGAAAAGCAGTTCCCGGTGCGGTTTTCGTGTGCATCGCGGGTAGTGTGAGGGATGCCCATACCTTAATCCCTGAGGCGGCAAAAAAGGGTGTAACTGTGGTGATTGTGGAAAAGGACGTACCACCACAGGAAAATCTCACTGTGATTCAGGTGGAAAATACTCGGTACGCGCTGGCACTCATGTCTGCCGCCTATTTTGGGCACCCGGCAGAAAAGCTTATTACCGTGGGCGTCACCGGCACAAAGGGTAAGACCACCACCGCCTGCATGATACAGTCCGTGCTTGCCAATGCCGGTCTTTCTGTGGGCCTTGTGGGAACCATAGAGATAGTGATAGGAGAAAGGCGGATACCCTCCGCCAATACCACACCGGAGTCCTATGAGCTGCAGGAATATTTTTCCTGGATGGTGAAGGCGGGTATACAGGTGGTGGTGGCAGAGGTATCCTCCCAGGGGCTGATGCTTCAGCGAGTGGCCGGATTTACCTTTGATTACGGTATTTTCACCAATCTGGAGCCGGACCATATCGGTGAGCATGAGCACAAGGACTTTGCAGACTATATGCATTGCAAAAGCCTTCTGTTTCGCCAGTGCAAAAGGGGTATCCTAAACCACGACAGCCCTCACCTTGCCGGGATTCTGGCCGGACACACATGCACCGTGGAGACTTACGGATGCATGGAGGGTGCAGATTTGCGCGGGCTGGATATAACACTTGTAAATACGCCGGATGTCCTGGGGGTCAGCTACCGGCTGACCGGGCTTCTTGACATGGATGTGACAGTGAACATGCCGGGGTCATTCAGCGTGTACAATTCCATGGCCGCCATTGCTCTATGCCGCCATTTTGATATTCCCCGGGAAGCTATGTTAAAAGCCCTTCTTAAGGTATCTGTCAAGGGGAGAATTGAGCGGATACCCATTTCACCGGAATATACCCTGATGATAGATTACGCCCACAATGCCATGGCCCTAAAAAGCCTGCTTACCACCATCAGAGAGTACCGGCCCGGGCGGCTGTTGAGCCTCTTTGGCTGCGGTGGCAACCGGGCAAAGGACCGAAGATATCAGATGGGAGAGGTGTCCTCGGAGCTTGCGGATGTGACAGTGGTAACCTCGGATAATCCACGGTTTGAAGACCCCATGGAAATCATGGAGGATATTTTGACGGGAGTGAAAAAGAAAAAAGGAGACTGGGTAGCAATTCCGGACCGCAAGGAAGCCATTGCCTGGTGTATCCGCAACGCCAGACCGGGAGATGTGATTGTGCTGGCGGGAAAGGGACACGAAGATTATCAGGAAATACAGGGAGAGAAGCACCCCATGGACGAGCGGGAGCTGATTCGGGATATCCTGTCAGAATCCCCTGCCGGGCAGGTAAGCCGGGGTGTAGTTTGAAAATATCCGGCCAAAGAGCCGGGAAAGGCAGAAAGGATGTTGATATGGCAGTATTCAAGGGGGCAGGCGTTGCGCTTGTAACGCCGTTTAAAAAGGATGAATCCGTAGATTACGAGGCGTTAAGAAAGCTGCTGGAATGGCAGATAGCAGGAGGCACTGACGCGGTAATCCTCTGCGGGACCACCGGCGAACCGGCCACCATGACCATGGAGGAGAAGCTGTCCGTCACTGCTTTTGCAGTGGAGACGGTAAATCATCGGATTCCGGTTATCGCCGGCACCGGAGGAAATTGTACCAGGGATGCAATCGCCATGTCAAAGAGGGCACAGGAGCTTGGAGTGGACGGTCTTCTGGTTGTGACGCCATACTATAACAAGGCCACCCAGAAGGGCCTGTATGAGCACTACAAGGCCATTGCCGGGGCAGTTACATTGCCTATAATCCTTTACAATGTACCCTCCCGGACAGGAGTGAATATTCAGCCCCAGACGGCGGTGCGCCTTGCAAAAGAATGCGAAAATATTGTGGGGGTCAAGGAGGCCAGCGGTGACATTTCACAGGTGGCGAAGCTGGCGGAGCTGGGACATGGGATTCTGGACATTTATTCCGGCAACGACGACCAGACTATCCCCATTTTGTCTCTGGGCGGAATCGGTGTGATTTCCGTTCTCTCCAACGTACTTCCCAGAGAAACCCACGACATGGTCACCGAATACCTCTCCGGGGACCGGGATAAGGCATTAAAGCTTCAATTAAAGAATCTGCCCTTGATGAATGCACTGTTCTGGGAGGTGAATCCCATTCCCGTGAAAGCGGCCCTCCACACCATGGGCCTGTGCGAGAATGTACTGCGCCTGCCTCTCACCTGTTTGGAAGGAGAGAAGGAAGAAAAGCTTAGGGCTATGCTGTAGTAAAAGAAAATCATCGGACGCTTTTGCTGACAGGTACGGGGAATTATCCTCCCGGAATATTTTTTCCCTGGATGGGACTTTCCCCGAAATGCTTTTTATAGGCCCGGAAGAATGTGGAGTAATTTAAGAATCCGCACTCGAAGCAGGCCTGGGTAGCCGGCATCCCGGCCCGCAAAAGCTCCCGCGCAAACCGGAGACGCTTGATGGCAAGATAATTGCCGATGGTGTATCCGGTTTCTTTTTTGAAGGAGTGCATCAGATAGTATTTGTTGGTGAAAAAATGCTCCGCCAGAAAATCAATGGATATCTCCTCTGCCAGGTGCTCATTAAGGTAGGTAAGAATGGCGAGTATCTTCTCATTGGCTTTACCCGTTTCCAGAAAATGCAGGGTGTCATGGAGGGTGGCCCGGTTCAGCAGAACCATGAACTGCAAAAACAGGATTTCACGGTACAACTCCTTGGCATAGTCCGTGTCGTTAAGAGCATCCTCCAACTCCTTCAGCACAGAAAAAAGCTTGCTGCTTTTTACGGAAGGCATCCGAAGCACGTTGGATTTCTCCTGCTGGGCCCGGGCGAAGCAACGGCCCAGGTCGCAGTGGGATTTCTCAGGGGAATACAGATATTCCGGCGACACATAGATGATAATCCGCTCATAGGTCCGGGAACTGTGCACCACAGGACGGTGCACCTCTCCGGCGTTGATAAGCACAATATCGTAGGGCGCAAGGGCATAAGACTTCCCTTCAATATAGTAGGTCACATCGCCCTTCAAAAATATCAGAATTTTATAAAAATCATGATAGTGGTAGGAGAATTCACGCTGTACGCTGTCCCTGGGATGGAATATGCGAAAATTCTGGTTGAGATAGCCAAGCTTTTCGTATTCCGGTTCATATGTGGGAGAATGCTGGGTCATGGAAGCCACCTTTCTTCAGGTACTTCACCCTCCGTTTACAAGGACCGTGTGTGTCCTTGTGAACGGAGAGTAGAACTATTATTTGAAATTGGAGATACTAAGGTCCAGTATAGAACATTTTTGCCTGAAAAAAAAGAGGGAGCCGATACTTATGTACCGGCTTTCATATGAAAAAATATGTGTATGAAAAAGTGAGAATGTCACTTGTTGCTGGGAGGAACCTTGCCCGGGGCAAGGCTATGAAAAAGATTTATAAAAAGTAACTGAGGGGAATCAGTTATCTGTACGGCGAAGCAAATGGTAATTTGTTTCTTTCGATAGACTTAGTATATGCGGAAGTTGTGACAGTGGTATGTTATTCCTGTGAGAATTTTGTGAACAATATATGAACAATTGACACAATTTAAGACTCCCTGCTCCAAGGAGCTTTGCAACGGTGAGAAATCTTAGGAAAAGATTAAGAATTTTTGGATTGGAATGTCCCAGGTAAATGTGTATAATATTCCATAGGAAGAGGAAAAATAAAGCTTTTCCAGAGCCTGTCCCAGGCCAGTCAACGGCTTAAGCTTATGGCCGGCCAGGAAGAAAAAGGAGAAAAGTTATGAAATTATTGTCAATCGCAATTCCATGCTATAATTCTCAGGATTACATGGAGCACTGCATCGAAACGCTGCTGGTGGGCGGAGAGGATGTTGAAATCCTCATTGTCAACGATGGCTCCATGGATGCCACTTATGATATTGCCAATAAATATGCGGAGAAATATCCCACCATTGTAAGGGCAATCCATCAGGAGAACGGCGGACACGGGGAGGCGGTCAACGCCGGAATCCGCAATGCCACGGGCCTGTATTTTAAGGTGGTGGACAGTGACGACTGGGTGGATGAGGAAGCCTACCGGAAGATTCTTGAGACCTTGCGCCAATTAAGCGGCGGAAGCATTACGCTGGATATGCTTATCAGCAATTACGTGTATGAGAAGGATGGCGTTAAGAATAAGAAGGTGATGCATTACCGTGGGATTCTGCCGGAGAATCAGCTGTTTGGCTGGAATGAAGCCGGACGCTTCAAGAAGGGGCGCTATATCCTGATGCACTCTGTCATTTACCGGACACAGCTTCTTCGGGAATGCGGGCTGGAGCTTCCCAAGCATACCTTCTATGTGGACAATCTCTTCGTGTATGTGCCCCTGCCCCATGTGAAGACCATGTACTATCTGGATGTGGATTTCTACCGCTATTTTATTGGACGGGAGGACCAGTCTGTCAATGAGGCGGTGATGATTCGCCGGATTGACCAGCAGATTAAGGTGAATAAGCTGATGGTGGAGGCAGTGGATTTGTGGAAGCTGCCCAACAAGAAAATGCGGAAGTATATGTTCAACTATCTGGAAATTATCACGGTGGTGTCCACGATTATGTGCATTCGCTCCGGCACGGAGGAGAATCTCCAGAAAAAGCGGGAGCTGTGGAAATATATGAAAGAGCAGGACATCCGGCTGTTCCACCGTTTAAGAAACGGCATTATGGGACAGACCATGAACCTTCCGGGAAAAAGCGGACGGAAGATTTCTGTGGCGGCCTATAAGATTTCACAAAAGGTGGTGGGCTTTAACTAAGGCTGTTGATTTCAAAAACTCTCCTCCAGGGGGAACTTGTCCTGGAAGGAGAGTTTTTCGTGCACATTTATTCCATATTACTCATTTCATTAAATAAATCTGTTTTCATCCGGTATAATTTATCGGACAAATCCACATACACACGGTGGGGGTTGACGAAGCGCTTTGTCTCTGCCCAGAGGGTTTCCTTCTCCCGGCTGCAGTAGTCCCGGATATCCATGACGGAGGGAGAAGTGTACACACACTGCCCCTTTTGGAATATGGGAACCAGAAGCTCCCGCATGGTGTAGGTGCCGCCGGGCAGCTTCGTCTTCTTCCAGGTTTCCACCGGGTCGAAGAGGCGCATATCCTCCTCCTCATTGAATTTCTCATCTGCAAGACAAATTAAATCAGCCTTTACCTTTCCGGTATATTTCTCATAGATGCGGTACACGGTCTTATTGCCGGGATTGGTCACCTTCTCGGTGTTCTCGGACAGCTTGATTTTCGGTTCAAATTCCCCTTCTTCATTCTGAATGGCTGACAGCTTGTATACGCCGCCGAAGGCCGGACAGTCGCTGGAGGTAATGAGGCTGGTGCCCACGCCCCAGGAGGTGATTGTTGCTCCCTGAAGCTTTAAGCTCTCGATAAGATACTCGTCCAAATCGTTGGAGGCGGAAATCACCGCGTCGGTAAAGCCTGCGTCATCCAGCATTTTACGGACCTTCTTGGAGAGGTAAGCCAAATCCCCGCTGTCCATGCGGATGCCGTAGAAGGTCAGAGGAATTCCGGATTCCCGCATCTCGGTAAATACCCGGATGGCGTTGGGAACACCGGATTTGATGGTGTCGTAGGTATCCACCAAAAGGATGCAGGCGGAAGGATACAGAGAAGCGTATGCCTTGAAGGCGGTGTATTCATCCGGGAAGCTCATAATCCAGCTGTGGGCGTGGGTGCCTTTCACCGGGATGTCAAACATCTGGCCGGCCAGCACATTGGAGGTTCCGATGCATCCGCCGA
>CAPNGW010000164.1 GCA_948665105.1 uncultured Lachnospiraceae bacterium | reverse complement strand
CTCCGTGCTTGCCGCCAGCGCTTCCAGCTTGCGCGCCAGCATCTCGTTGGAATTAATCACACAATACTGACTCTGGCTGGTGACAGTATAGCGTCCTTTGTACAAGTTAGACAACGATCTCATCACCTCCGCCTCGTGAAATCACAATCTCGGAGTTCTCTTCCAGCTTACGTATAATGCCCACAATCTTCTGCTGTGCTTCCTCCACATCCTTCATACGGACAGGACCCATGTATTCCATATCTTCCTTAATCATGGCAGCCAGCCGCTTGGACAGGTTCTTAAAGATTACGTTCTGCACTTCCTCGTTGGCCGCCTTTAAGGCCACACCAAGGTCGTTATTGTCCACATCCCTAAGTACTCTCTGGATGGCACGGTCGTCAAGCAGCAAAATATCCTCGAAGACGAACATCTTCTTGCGGATTTCGTCGGCCAGCTCGGGCTCTTCGATTTCCAGGGATTCCATAATGTGCTTCTCTGTGGCACGGTCCACGGTGTTTAAGATTCCCACGATGGCGTCCACGCCGCCCACAATGGTGTAATCCTGATTTACCAGGGAAGACAGCTTCCGTTCCAGCACCCGCTCCACCTCCTTGATAACATCTGGGGAAGTCCGGTCCATCATAGCGATACGCTTTGCCACGTCCGCCTGCTTCTCCGGAGGCAGGGAGCCGATAATCAGCGCCGCCTGTGCCGGAGTCAGATAAGACAGAATCATGGCAATGGTCTGAGGATGCTCATCCTGAATAAAGTTCAAAAGCTGGGTAGGGTCTGTCTTGCGCACAAACTCAAAGGGACGCACCTGCAAGGCGGCCGTCAGCTTTGAAATAACGTTCTGCGCTTCCTCCTGTCCCAGAGCCTTCTCCAAAAGCTCCTTGGCATAGCCAATACCACCCTCCGCGATGTACTGCTGAGCCAGGCATACCTGGTAGAATTCGTTGAGCACATCCTCCTTAATCTTGGGAGAAACACTTCGGGTATTGGCAATCTCCAGAGTCAATTCTTCAATTTCTTCTTCTTTCAGATGTTTAAATACCGTCGCTGACTTCTCCGGCCCCAATGCAATCAGTAAAATCGCGGCCTTCTGAAGTCCATTCATATCATCATTTGCCATGGTCTGTTACTCCCACTCTTCATTCAGCCAATTCCTTAATAGAGAAGCGACTGCTTCCGGGTTGTCATCTACAAATTTCTCAATGAGAACACGAATCTCTGATTTCTCGGAAAATCCGATGTCCTCCAAATCTTCCTGTGCTTCACGGGTGGATTCCAGCAAAGCCTCCACAGACAGCTCCGGCTCCAGCTCTTCCACACGTTCTTTTCTGGTGCTTCTGAACACCACATAGCCCAGCATCAGCATAATCAGGGATGCAAGGATAATAGGCAGATAATCCATGAAGGTTCTTCCGCCATCAGAGGCATAGTTGAACATAGGCACCTCATAAGCCACCAGGGAAATCCTCTCCTCCGGAATACCGGAAGCATTGGCCACGGTGGTAACAAGGGCCGGATCCACCTCTAGGCGAATCTTCTCCCCGTTGGCTGCCTTAAATTCGTCGAAGGTCATTCCATCCAGCTGGCCGCTCCGCCGCATCTGTGCCTCGTCGTACACCCGATAGGTGGAAGCCACCACAGCAATGGAGGAGGTCTCGGCATTATATTTGCCTACAGTGGTCTTAGAGACAGTGGTCCGTCTGCTGTTATCATAAACCTTCTCTTCGTCGGTAACAGAGGAGCTTCCGTAATTCCCGTCCGGGGTAACGTAGGTTGTGCCATCATTACCATCCGTGCCGGGTGCCTGGATGGGATAGCCACCCTCCGCATTGGCCTCATAGTTGCGCTCCTGGCTCAGCAGGGGGGCATCCAGGCTGGGATCTGTATAAACCTGTTCATTCGTCTCCTGTGTCTCCGTAAAATCTATATCCAGACTGGGAGACACCGAAACGCTGTTGTAGAGATTCGTCTCCATGATGACGTCCCGCACCTGATTGGCCACCTGAATCTCCGCATTGTTCTTAATCTCAAGATTATTGCTGGCAGTACCCACCCCGTTTGCCGTCTCTCTGCCGGCAAAGAGGGTATTCGCCCCGGAATCGAGAATTGTGATGTTATCGGTGGTGTCATTGCCCAGAGCAGTGGCAATGGCCCGGCCCAGCCCCTGGGCTGTAGACTCTGACATCTCTGCATTCAAGTCCAGAACCACCCAGGCATAGCTTTCCTCATGCCTTGCAATCAAAGTTCCGTTGTCCGGGGGGATGTTCAATGTCACCTGGGCATTCTCCACCACGGCCACAGCTTCCAGCATCTGCTCTATTTGCTGTTCCTTATAGAGCTGATGCCGCTTGTTCTTATCCGACTCGGTTCTGCTGAAACCGCCGTCAAATACATTGTCAAGATTCTCCCACTCCATGCCGTAGGCAGTGATATTGTTCTCCCCAAGCAGCAGGATAGCCGTAGCTTCATCCTCCTTCCGGACAGAAAATACCAGTCCATCACTGGAGATTTCGCTTTTTATATTGTTCTCGTCCAGAAGAGTCTTCACCTGGGAAGCCTCCTTGGTGTTATCACATTCCTTCAGTATCACCATCTTCGGCGTACTTAAGACCGCGCCCAATATAGCCAGGGCGATTACTACCACAGCAACGCTGCTTATCATAAGCACGTGCTGCTTTATATTGAATTTTTTCCACCATTCCAGAAACTTGTCCGGAATCTGCTTCAATCTTTCATTCATCCGTTACCACCTGCCGCTACATCTGCATATTCATGATTTCTTTGTACGCTTCCAGCACCTTATCCCGCACTGCAACCGTGTACATCAGGGCAATATTCGCCTTCTCCTGGGCGATTCGCAAATCATGGGTATTGGTGGCATACCCCAGAGCAAACTGAATCTCCGCTTCCTCCGCATAATTCTGCATATCATTGGTCTCTTCCAGCAAATCCACCGCAGACTGTAAAATATTATCAAAGCTTTTGTCTCTGCCCTCATACTCCGATACGTTTTCCACCATATCCTTAAGGTAGCCGGAGGAAATATTTGTCAAAGCTGAAACATCCATCTTAAAACGCTCCTTTTTCTTTTACCTGAACTCATTTCTTTCCCTGGGCTTCACCCCGGAAACTCAAAAATATGTGCTTTTACACACAAAAAACCGGGGTTACGATTTACCCAGCTCCAGCCCCTTCATGGCCATGGCCTTACTGGACTCAAAGGCCGTGGCATTGGCCTCATAAGAACGACTGGCATCAATCATATTGGTCATCTCCGTGACGATATTCACATTGGGATAGGACACATAACCGTTCTCATCCGCATCCGGGTGAGCCGGGTCATATTTCATGATAAAATCCGTCTCTGTATCCTCCCGCACGGAAGTAACCTTCACGCCATTGCCCATATATGCCTCTCTGGTATTCTGAAGCACCTTTGTGAATGGCGTCACCCTCTTCTCTGCGAAGGTAACCACCTTTCTCCGGTATGTCTCACCGTCCTCCGCCCGTCTTGTGGTGTTCACATTTGCAACATTCTCCGAAATGATGTCCATGCGGAATCGCTGGGCTGTCATGCCGGAGGCATTAATATTAAAAGATTGAAATATCATACTGCCGCTCCTCTACTATTTAATAACACTCTTGATTCTTCCGAATTCTTCGTTCATACTGTCCACCAGCGCGTTGTAGGTAATTTGAGCCGCCGCCAGCTGTACGTATTCCTGTTCCGGGTCCACGTTGTTCTTGTCCACACGGTAGGAAAAACCTGGATAATCCGTATACACCTGGGCATTCAGATGGCTCATATGTAAATTCTTCACCTTCTTATCCAGAGAGGTATATTGGGTTTTGCCCAACTCCTGCTCCAGAATGCTCTCAAACCGCACATCCTTTCTCTTATAGCCCGGCGTGTCCTGATGGGCAATGTTATTGCTGATAATCCCCTGGCGCATCCAGCCCGCATCCGCCGCCTTGTCCAGTACATTGATATAATCATACAGGTTTGAACTAATCATAAAATGACCCCTTTCCTTGTACTCTTTCCCGAACTATTCCCGGTTAAGCGAAGCCTAAAACCGCATGTTATAATTCCTTTTCTATTCTATTATAAAGTTTCTGACAAAAAATACAAGCCTTTTTTGTTTTTTTTACACCATATTGTATTTTTTTGTCGATACACGCACTATATCATGGAAGAAAAAGGGAAAGAACTTCCAAATATGGAAATCCTTTCCCTCTTATACCATCCGTGTCTTTCATCCTGTTATCATCCGTATCATTCATTCTGTTTGCGAATTTTATCCAGCTCTTCAAACACCACTTCATTGAGGACCTTGATGTAGGTTCCCTTCATACCGGAGGAGCGGGATTCAATCACCCCTGCACTCTCAAACTTCCGTAGGGCATTGACAATCACCGACCTGGTGATACCCACCCGGTCTGCAATCTTGCTGGCCACCAGTATCCCTTCCTTGCCGTCCATCTCATCAAAAATATGAATGATGGCTTCAAGCTCCGAGAAGGACAGAGTGCTGATGGCTGATTTGACTATGTGAATCTTCCTGGTCTCCTCCTCGTTCTCCTCATTGACAGAACGCAGCATCTCCAGTCCCACCACTGTGGTCCCATATTCGCTTAAGATAATATCGTCAATATCGTATTGTTCCTCCTGCCGGTACACAAACAGTGTCCCCAGCCGCTCTCCGGCAATGTCGATGGGTGTGATAATGGCGCGGTACTTCTGAATATCCCCGGCCTCAAAGCCCAGTGTCTGAAGATTCACATTCTCCTTGGTGGATAAAATTCCAAGAAGACGTTCATTCAGCAGCCCGTCAATGAAGCCTCCCATCACGTCGGTAATCAGTTCCGTTATCTCCGTTATCTGCTGACTCTTGCTGACTCCCAATACCTTACCCTTCTTACTGATAACCAGAATGTTGGAATCGAGAATCTCTGTCAGAACTTCGCAGATATCGTTAAAGACAACTTTGGAGGAATTGTTGTTGTGAAGCAATTTGTTGATTTTTCTTGTCTTATCCAATAACTGAACGCTCATGGCATACCTCCCAGATTATTCACGTTTTCCTTTATCTTCTCATAATTCTATCACACTTTCCATGCCTGTTCAATAATCTTTTCATCATTTTCTGATATTTTCGTAAAATTCGTTCTATATGGGATAATTATTTCTTTTTTGCTGTCACGTATCCACAGGCTCCGTCCGCACATACCAGCTTGTTTCCCTTCTCCAGCATGTATCCGCCGCAGTCCGGACACTTCTCCTGAGAAGGCTTCTGCCAGGACATGAAATCGCAGGTGGGATTGTCTTCACAGCCGAAATATTTTCTTCCCTTTTTCGTCTTTTTAAGCACAAGCTCCTTGCCGCATTTTGGACAGGGAACACCGATTTTCTCCAGATAAGGCTTGGTGTTCTTACATTCCGGGAAGCCAGGGCAGGCCAAAAACCGTCCGTGGGGCCCGTATTTTATAACCATATTTCGTCCACAGATATCGCAGATGACATCTGTCACCTCATCCTCAAGCTTCACCTTCTCCAAATCCTTCTCGGCGGCATTTACCGCCTCCTCCAGATCGGGGTAAAAATTGCTGACAATGGTCTTCCAGCTCACATTTCCCTCCTCCACTTTGTCAAGGAGAGATTCCATGTTGGCCGTAAACTGATGGTCCACAATGGTGGGGAAGGCGTCCTTCATGATGGCGTTGACCACCTCCCCCAGCTCCGTCACATACAGATTTTTATTTTCCTTGGCCACGTACCGTCTGGCCAGGATGGTGGTTATGGTGGGAGCGTAGGTGCTGGGCCGCCCGATGCCAAGCTCCTCCAATGCCTTAACCAGGGACGCCTCCGTGTAATGGGCCGGTGGCTGAGTGAAATGCTGCTTTTCTTCCAGCTCCTTAAGCTCCAGCTTTGTATTTTCATCCACAGAG
>CAPNGW010000163.1 GCA_948665105.1 uncultured Lachnospiraceae bacterium | reverse complement strand
TCTGGACCTTTGCGGTTTCACGGCCAGCAAGCGGGTGATTCTGGTGGTAGGCGGAAGCACCGGCTCTCAGTTTATCAATACGGCAATCCGGGAGCAGCTTCCGGAGCTGTGCAAGCATTACCAGATTATTCATCTTTGCGGAAAGGGCAATCTGGCCCCCTCCCTGGATGGACGGGAGGGTTACGTCCAGTTTGAATACGCAAAAAAAGAGCTGAGTGATTTCTTTGCACTGGCGGACCTGGTTATCTCCAGAGCCGGCGCCAATGCCATCTGCGAAATTCTCGCCCTTCATCTTCCGAATATTTTGATTCCCCTTTCCGCAAACGCCAGCCGGGGAGATCAGATTTTAAATGCCCGTTCCTTTGAGAACCAGGGGTTCAGTTATGTACTGGAGGAGGAGCGGCTTACAGGCATTACCCTGAAGGAGGCCATCAACCATGTCTTCGAAAACCGGCAAAGCTACATGGATGCCATGGGGCAATCCAAGCAGCTAAATTCCATCGACACCATTATAGACCTGATTCAGGAAACTGCCAAAAAATAGTTCTACAGCCGCAGCATTTCTGCCAGCGCGGCCACCTGTCCGTCCTCGTAGGTAATCTGATTCCAGGTCAAAAGGTCCCGGTTATCCCCGTCCTTGTACCTGGGTATCAGATGGAGGTGGAAGTGGAACACGGTCTGTCCCGCAATCTCCCCGTTGTTCTGCACCAGGTTGAACCCGTCACAATGTAATTTCTCCGTCATATGGGCTGTCAGCTTTGCTGCCAGCACCATAGCCTTCCCCGCCAGCTCTTCAGGAAGCTCGTACAGATTGGCATAGTGCTCCTTTGTCAAAATCAGTGCATGTCCCCGGGCCGCGGGGTTTATGTCCAGTATCACTTTAAAATCCCCGTCCTCATAAATGGTTGCGGAAGGAATCTCCCCCCGGATAATCTTACAAAAAATGCAACTTTCGCCCATATTCTTTCTCTCCTTTGAAAATTTTGACTATTTTTAAACTCTTAATATTATTGTGTTTTCCCGTCAATCATGCTAAGCTAAAAAGCAAATCCAAATACCAGAATATGATTTTAGGGAGGCATTATGGAGAATAACGAGTATTATTCACAAGTATTTCACGAAATGAAAAATTCTGTCACATTGATAAACAGCTATCTGCAGTTCATTGAAAAGACCCATCCGGAAATTGCCGAATTTGACTACTGGGACACATCCAAGAACGAAACCGCCCGGCTTCGGGCCATCACCACCGAGCTCTCCCAGGTAAAGCCGGGCAGCCAGCTTGTCCTGGAGACCGTGGATTTGCGCAGCTTCATCTCCGATTGCTGCTATGGCTTCTCTTGCTATAAAGATCAAGGCCAGCTTAGCTACACTCTGGACTTTCCAAAGCAGCCTCTGCATGTCTTAATTGACCCCAGGCAATTCCGCCACGCCATGACGAACCTGTTGAAAAATTCCTGTGAGGCCATGGCAGAGAAAGGGACTGTTACTATAGAAGGAGTCCTGACAGATACGGATGTTATCGTCCGTATTACCGACTCTGGCTGTGGCATCAGCCCGGATCTTATTGAGCATATTTTTGAGCCCTTCGTATCCACAAAGGAAAGCGGCAGCGGCCTTGGCCTCAATATCACCCGGCAAATTATACTGGACCACTGCGGCACCATTGCTGTGGACTCTCCTAAGGGGCAAGGCTGTACCTTCACGCTGACACTGCCCCAGGCCATGGTATCCTGACACTAATTTTCGAAAATAAAAATGCGGTCCAGCATCCGAAGGGTTTTAAAGTTCCCCTTTGCCGTCATCTCACCGGTCATAAAAGCCCGCTGGAAGGTCATCCGTCCTTTGATAATGTCGTTCATCACGTCTGTAGTCAGTCTGGTATAGACATCCACAGGCTCCTTCTGGCCGTAAAAGCAATTGAGTTCCTCACCCTTCACCTGGACCATCAGCGTTTTTTTCCTGCCGTCTAACATGAATAAATAGTTGGCATGAAAATCCTCCTGGGGGACAAAATGGGCTTCGAGCTCACTGATATAGGCTGCATCATCATCCTCCTCCGGCTGTCCCAGCATATCCCGGAACATACTGGCCAGCTCTTCAATATCCTCCTTTTGCTGTTTGACATACATATCATCTGACACATACTTGGACAGCTGCTCGCTCTCCTGCGGGGTCAGCTCCATCTTCTGAGTCCGAAGCACCGTGCGGGTCACTGCCTGGTTGCTGGTGGGCAGACTCTTAATCTTCTGAGATATGGTGCGGTAGAGGTTCTCCGCCTTCTTCTCAATAATCAATGTATACTCACGGTTCATTTCGAAGGTGACCAAATCGTCCACATACCCGCAGATTCCGGAGCAGGGCAAGCCTCCAAGAATTTCCCAGGCGCTTTCCAGGGTCAGCTCTCCCTCCCGCTCGCCGTAGGTGGTGGACATGACAATGGGCTGCATATAAGTGCTGGCAAATTTTTCCTTGTCACCATAAAGCCAGCATGCGTCCAAAAATTGCTGCATGTAACCTCCGATACCCAGCCATTCCACGGTGGTGGCCAGAATGATTCCGTCTGCGTCCTTAACAGTTTGGGGCAGGGTGGAAATGCTGTTCTTGTGCTCATAAATGTTGTAGCGCTCCACCTCCACCCGCAGTTCGGTCAAAACCTCCTGCATCTTGTTTACCACATAGAGGGTAGGGTCATCCAGAAGACCCCTGCCTCCATAATAAATATTTACCTTCATAGAGTACCTCCGATTCTTTCCATATTCTCAGTATATAAAGTTTCAACCGTAAAGTCAATCACTGCCTGACCTCCGTATCCACTTCCTTCGGAGAATTTTTCCTGTACAAAACAAGAGCCAGCAAAAATCCAAGGAGAAGGCCGCCCAGGTGTGCCATATTGTCCACACCGGTGGCGGTAAATCCATAGTACAGACTTAAGGCTGTCATAAAAATCAATCGGTTTGCCCGTAGATACGCAAGGCGCCCTTTGTTTCTGAGCACAATGTAAATCAACCCACCAATCACACCAAACACAGCCCCGGAGGCACCGCCGGATACGGCAAAGCTCCCGGTGCGTACCATGTATGCCATGGAGAGAATGCCTCCGCCAAGTCCCGCCAGCACATACAAAAGCACATACTTCACATGTCCAATGGCCCGTTCCAGGATTTCTCCCAGAAAAAACAGCATCAGCATATTGTTGGCCAAATGGCGAAGGTCAAAGTGCACAAACATGGCAGTAAAAAGCCGGTACCATTCCCCGTAGGAGAGCACCGCCTCCGGCTCCATGGCTCCGTGATGGTACATAAACAGACTGCTCTGGGTATCTCCCAGAAGCGACAGCACCAGGAATGCCACGATATTCAGAGCAACTATTCCTTTGTTGCATACGTCGTAGGGTCTGTTCTTCATGCGTCTTTCTCCTATCCGCAAGGCATAAACGTGCTACCCATACAGCATAGCACATTCCCTCCGGAAATTCACTACATAAATATATATTCCTCCGCTCCAAAGAGAACCCTGTCCCGGGAGGACAGCTTTACCTTCTGGCGGTATTCCAAAGGCTCCCCGTTTACATACGTCCCGTTGGTGGAATTTAAGTCCTCGATATAGTACTCTCCCTCTGTCTGTTCCAGGCGGGCATGAATCCGGCTGACACTCCGGCCCGGAATGCAGACATCCGCCTCCCTCTCGCTTTTGCCCAGCACAATCCGGGGGCTGTCCATAAGGATATCGGGAAGGTTCCCCCCTCCCTGATAGACAAGACGGCCCTGAAATTCCCGGGATATGTTAAGAACCTCCGTCTGGGCGGGTGTCTCAGGCTCCGAGAGGACAGCATAGCAGGGGGCTTCCGTGAAAACCGGAGAGGACTGTCTTCGGTTCTCGCGGCTGCTCTTTCGAAATTTGAGCCACCCGGCTTTCTCTCTTAGTGGAGCAAAAGGCATTTTTTCTCTGGCTGCTTCCTTTCTTCCCGGCTCCTTTGCTTCCTTTTCCACCCGACTTATGCTTCTCTCACTTACAGGCTCCCTGTGCCTGTTCACAGACTCCCCCCACCCGGTTTCCACATGTAAGAGCTCTTTTTCCCACTCTTCCCCGGCCTCTTGACCGTCGGCTTTCTCCTCGCCGACTTCCTCCTTATGGCCTGCCTTTAGTGCCTTAAGGAGCATATCAGAAAAAGATTCCTCACGCTTTAGCGAATGCTGATACATCTCATAGGCCATGGCCGACGCCTGCTTGTCACCGTGGTTTAAGCGGCGAAGAAGCTGCTCCATCAGCGTCTGGAAGGAATCCCGGATGTCTTCCCGGTATCCCGGAAGGTACACGAACTCCATGCTATTTTGTGCAACATCCAGATATACATACGCCGGATTCAGAAGAACATGGTGTTCCACCAAAAAGAAGGCCGCAAGCTCACCGCAAAGCTTCTCAAGAGCCCCAAACAGCAGATGCAAAAGTCCACTGTCCACCTGTCTGCGCTCCAGATAATCCTCCAATGTATGCTTTCCTGTGATATTATACCAGAACCGGACCACTCCGTCTGCCACCTCCGTCTGAAGCTCCAGCAGTCCCGGTATCCTGTTGTAGGACAGCACCGCCAGCTCCACGGGCTCCGCAGGCTCTGCCTCCTCCGTCAGAATCATATAGCTTTGGCTAAAGCGCCGTTTATAGCTTACCTCCATGTCTTCTCCCTCCCTAAGGCAGACGCTCCTTCACAAAAAATATCCTGCGAAAGGTATCTGCCGCCGTCTCAATGGCCAGTCCCTCCAGCATGGCCCCCTCCACCGTCTGCTGATACATTAAAATGGCCGTCCTCATAATCCACAGAATCACCAGCAGTATAATACTCATAACAAATACTGCCTCCACTGTCATACTTCCCTTCATGAATCTTCTCCTTCCTTATATGGTGGGAATCATTATCATAGTCAGATATCCCAAAAGCAGAAACGGCACAAAGGGAATCTCCTGCTTGCGGTTCTTTTTTCCCAAAGTCAGAATACCCAGAGAAAAAACTGCTGCATACAAAAGGCCGGTCAGGAGAAGCTCCACGTTGGCGCTTCCCCCCAAAAAGATGCCGGTCACTGTCAGTATGAGGCCATCCCCCGGGCCAATACTGCCCCCGGTGCATCGGCTGAGAAGGCAGATTCCAAGGCCAACACCGATACCCAGAAGTATTTCTGCCACACTTCTGTTACGACTCAGAGCCTGTAGAGCCACTCCCAATCCGGCAAAAATCGGAAGATACCACACAGTTATCCTTCGCTTCCTGATATCCTCTATGGTGTAAACCCCCAGCATTACCAATAAAATTCCTCGTCCCATTACATCCCTCCGCACCGGCTGCAGGCTGAGCGTCCCCCGGTCTCCGAAATCCGCACCATGTACACAGTACGCTTTAAACCACTGCAGGAAAGTCTGGTGTGATACCTGTCGCCCTCCCCAGTCACATAATAGTAAGGGTACAATCCCGGTTCCTCTCCGCAGCGCCGACAGGCTGTATAGCCTGCCCCCACAGCCGCCGGTTTCCCCATAACCTGTATCGTCAGGCGAAGATGTGTGCATTCCATGGTGTAGTGATAAACCCTTCCTTCCGGCGTTATGTAAACTATCAGTTCTTCCGGGTTTGTCATTCCCTCCGCCTCTTTGTGATAGCCCGTCCATTTCTTCATGCGCACCCGCTGGGCAATGGGAATGTCCTTTAAGCCAAATACAGACACCGGAAGCCTGCACCGATATTGAATCTTCAAATCCGCATAATCCCCCTCCACCTGGCTTCCGTCAAACCGGATACCCATTCGGCCTCCCACCAGATATCTGTCCGGGAAAGCCTCCTTCAACAGCTTCGCCTGGAAATAGCCCACGGCCTTCAGCATTGTCTCCTCCTCCACAGCCTCCAGGGATATGCGGCTTCCGGCAGAGGCCAAGGCCCCGGCAGTAACATGGCTCACCTGG
>CAPNGW010000162.1 GCA_948665105.1 uncultured Lachnospiraceae bacterium | reverse complement strand
TCTGGGAATGTCCGGCGGTCAGCAGCAGCGTCTGTGCATCGCCCGGGCCCTGGCGGTAAATCCCGAGGTGATTCTGATGGATGAGCCCACCTCTGCCCTGGACCCCATTTCCACCTCCAAGATTGAGGACTTGGTGATTGAGCTTAAGAAAAATTACACCATTGTCATGGTAACCCACAACATGCAGCAGGCCACCCGTGTGTCCGACAAGACGGTATTTTTCCTGTTGGGCGAAATCATTGAGTATGGTGAGACGGAGCAGCTCTTCTCGATTCCTAAGGATAAGAGGACAGAGGACTATATTACAGGAAGGTTTGGTTGATTATGAGAAATCGCTTTGAGAGACAGCTGGAGCAGCTGAATAATGAATTGATTGAGATGGGCAATTTGGTGGAGCACGCCATTCAGTCCGCCGTTACAGCCCTTGTGAAAAAGGACATCGCCAAGGCCAGGGCGGCCATTGAGTTTGACCAGGAGGTGGATAGGCAGGAGAGGGACATTGAGGCACTCTGCATGAAGCTACTCTTGCAGCAGCAGCCGGTGGCAAGTGACTTGCGGCTGATTTCTGCGGCCCTTAAGATGATTACCGACATGGAGCGGATTGGAGACCAGGCGGCGGATATTTCCGAGATTACCATTTTCCTGTCCGGGGAGGACTATGTGCAGGATTTATCCCTGCTGTCCCAGATGGCCATGGAGACCATTCTGATGGTAACCCACAGCGTGGAGGCCTTTGTGCAGAAGGACTTGAACCTAGCCAAGGAGGTGATTGAGCATGACGATATTGTGGATAAGCACTTTGACGATATCAAGAAACAGTTAATCCGGCTCATTCAGGAAAATGTGGCCAGCAGCGAGCAGGCGGCGGACCTTCTGATGGTGGCCAAATATCTGGAGCGGATTGGAGACCATGCCACCAACATTGCGGAGTGGGTGATTTATTCTATTACGGGGAGTCATGAGGAAGGGGCATAGTGAGGAAGTATTTTCATTAGCCTCGCCGGAATTGATATTGATTTTTTGATGTTTCTTTAAACTGATGCCAGTAAAGATGCTTTGAGGTAAAATTGCAGAAACCGGGCCTGGAGAAAAGCTTTTATGGTTTTTCAAAAAGATTGACGCAAGACAGAAATTCGGTTAATATAATAAAAGAAATTAAAATTCAGGAGGAATGTTGATGTCGGTGGTAAATGTAATGGAGAAAAACGCAAACTAAATATTGCGGGACAGACGAAAGCTTGCGTGATACGCTTGGAGTCTGCCCATTTGTCAGCGGCTTATGCCGGTGGCGTTTTGCCTTACATTTGCTTCACATGATAGTAATATTCCAAATTGCAATATATAACTGTAGCAATATTCCAAATTGCATTATATAATTGTGGTTTAAGAAAGCATGGCTGTTTGGCTGTGCTTTTTTTGCGCTTTTTTAATCAGAAAGGAAACAGAAAAAATGAATACAGAAATTATATTAGAATTTAATAAAGTAAAAGAATCCTGGACAGAACTGGCTTTGACGGAGAGTGCCAGAGAAAAAATTAAAGGGATGACGTACTTCCTCAAGGAAAGTGAATTGAGAAAAAGCTTAAAAAACACCACGGACGCCCGGAGCTTTATTGAATTGTGTGGGGCTCCGCCTCTGACCTCAGTGGAGGAAGCCAAAGAAATCGTCGCGCTGGCCCAGAAGGAGAGCTGCTTAACCCCCTATCAGCTGGAGCGGATGGAGAAGCTTCTGGTTGCAGTACGCCGGCTGAAGGATTATCTCATTCGCGGAAAGCAGCAGGAAAATGCCCTGGCCTATTACGAGCTGAATCTCACTGCCATGGATGAGCTGCGAGAAGAAATTGCAAGGCAGATTCGGGGCGGCATGGTGGATGATTACGCCTCA
Source organism: uncultured Lachnospiraceae bacterium (assembly GCA_948665105.1). Lineage (GTDB taxonomy): Bacteria > Bacillota > Clostridia > Lachnospirales > Lachnospiraceae > 14-2. The sequence continues at coordinate 4,075 of CAPNGW010000162.1, read as the reverse complement.
AAAGCCCTGCTCCAAATCCGGGGTGAAATTGCAAAGACCCAGGAGAGCATGAAACAGAAGGCCGAGCAGATTATGCGCTCCAACAAGGACTGTATGGCAGACAGCTTCTGTACCCTTAGAAACGGCCGGATTTGCGTTCCCGTCAAAAAGGAGTATAAATGGAAAATACAAGGCAGCACCATTGACAAATCCTCCACCGGCAATACCTTCTTTGTGGAGCCTCTGGGTGTGGCGAAGCTTTACGAGGAATTGCAGATTTTGAAAATAGATGAGGAAAACGAGGTGCATCGGATTCTCTATACCCTGACGGCCATGGTAGCTGACGGGGCAGAGGCCATGGAGGAAAATATCCGGGTAATGGAGAAGCTGGATTTTATTTTCTCCAAGGGGAAATTAAGTCTGGACATGGGAGCGGTGGCTCCAAGGATTAATCTGGAGCGGAGGATTTTGATGAAAAATGCCAGACACCCACTTATAGAGCGGAAAATTTGTGTACCGCTGCAATTTGAGATTGGCAGCGGAATCCGGGGAATTGTCATCACAGGCCCTAACACAGGCGGCAAGACCGTGGCCATTAAAACGGTGGCTCTGAACTGCCTCATGGCCCAGTGTGGACTGCACGTTACCTGCCAGGAAGCGGACATCTGTATGAACAGTGCGTTCCTGTGTGATATCGGTGACGGACAGAAGCTGACAGAGAATTTGTCTACTTTTTCCGCTCATATCAGGAATGCGCTGGAAATTATAAACGAGGTCAACGAAGAAAGCCTGGTGGTGATGGATGAGCTGGGCTCTGGAACGGACCCCACCGAGGGTATGGGAATTGCCGTTTCCATTTTAGAGGAACTTAAAAAGAGCGGGTGCCTGTTCCTGGTGACCACCCACTACCCGGAGGTGAAGGAGTACGCGGCAAGGACGGAGGCCGTGACCAACGCCCGGATGGAATTTGACCGGGAGACCCTAAGGCCCACCTATCGAATGATAATCGGAGAAGCGGGGGAGAGCTGTGCCTTCTACATTGCCAGGAAGCTGGGGATGCCGGTGAGGATGTTAAAGACTGCGGCTGCCGCGGCCTATGGCATGGAGGCGCCAGAGGAATACGGATTTGATTTGGCAGCCGGAGACCGGGATGGCATAGAAGGGATTACCGATAATTCCGGAAATAACGAAGGGAAGCCTGCCGTTTACCGGAAATCTCCCAAAATTCAGAAGACAAAGAAGCCGGCAGCCACAGAAAACCTGACGGAGCTGTACCACAGGGGTGACAGCGTGATGGTGCTGCCCGATAAAAAAATCGGAATCGTCTGCACCCCCGTCAATGAAAAAGGCGTGCTTCGTGTACAGCTTCCCGATAAGAAAATCTGGATTAACCACAAGCGGGTGAAGCTCCAGGTATCAGCCAGAGAGATGTACCCGGAGGATTATGATTTTTCCATTGTGTTTGACACCGTAGAGCACCGAAAAATCCGCCATGACATGGAACGGAAATATACAGAGGCGAAGATAGAATATGAGGAATGATGTATAGTTTCATGTGAATTTTATTGTAAAGGCAGGCATTTTTTTGTATAATTGAGATGTGGCAGGAGTAAGCTGTATTGCAATAGCGAGGTGATAAAATGGCACAAAGCACGCCAAAGCGTAAAATAAAAGATAGCGTATTCACAAATTTGTTTCAAGATAAAAAATATCTGCTCCGATTGTACAAGGCACTTCACCCAGAGGACAGCGATGTGACGGAAGATGATATAAAAGATGTTACCATTAAGCACATACTGGTAGACGCAGACTATAATGACCTTGGATTTTCGGTTGGCGGCAGACTTGTCATTTTGGTTGAGAGTCAATCCACATGGACATTGAATATCATCATTCGTGCGCTGATGTATCTGATTCAGACGTACCACGATTTTTTCAAGCGTACCAAGCAAAATCTGTATGGTTCTAAAAAAGTAAATATGCCCAAACCTGAACTGTATGTGATATTTACGGGCGAAAGGCTGAAGAACCCGCCTGATACCATATCACTTTCAAAAGATTTTTTTAACGGTGAAAAGATAGCAGTAGACGCAGAAGTCAAGGTGCTTTATCAAGAGGATGAGAACAATATTATCGGGCAGTATATTATTTTCTGTAAGGTGTATAATGAGCAGAGAAAGAAATATGGGCAGACAAAGAAAGCAGTAACGGAAACTATCCATATCTGTAAAAACCGAAATGTATTAAAAGAATATCTCGAAAATAAGGAACAGGAGGTTGTAGACATTATGATGACATTGTTTGATGATGAGCAGATTTTGGAAGCATATGCAGAAGATATTAAAAATAGTGAAGCAAGAGAAACAGCGGAAAGAATGATAAAAATGGGAAAGCTATCCCTTGAAGAAATTGCTCTGTGTGTTCCCTCATTATCATTTGATGAATTAAGAGAACTGGAAGCAGAGGTTATGCAGCTGGCGTAATCAATCATATCAATGAAAATCAAATATAGTAACAGCGTTAGAGCATATAGAAACTGAAAATCTATATGCTCTATTTTTAAAAAGCAAGAAAAAGTGATGAATAATGATGAGTACGACCTTGGCAAGCAGCAACAGGCGGGACAAGACTGTTTATGCAATTTGCATATTTTATTTGAATATTTTATTGGAAAATTGTAGAAAAAAGTGGAAAAATATGTTATAATCCCTACAGACATAATTGGAAGGACACCTCGGGGATTAATCATGTGAGGAGAGTTATATGAAAGAGAAGAACAAAAGAACAAAAAAGAACGACAGATTAACCAGCATCCGCGGCAGGCTGCAAAGCGATATCACCAGGCTGATGGGGATATCCATTCTTATACTGGCGGTGATTCTGGTGGCGCTGAACCTCTACAGCACCATCAATGCCCTGAAAAACGATTTATCCACCATGGCCAGCATTACGGCGGACCGGGTTTCCCAGGAGCTTATGGTGACCTCAAGGGTTGCAACGGAGCTGGGCTCTGTGGAAAGACTATCCAGCCCGGGCCATACGCCTGAACAGAAGCAGGAGATTATTGACCAGAGAGTTGCCGTTTATGGAATGGTACGGGGAAAGATGATCAATACCGACGGCATCAGTGAGATTGACGGAACCGATTACAGCGACAGGGAGTACTTCAAAAGGGCTCTGCAGGGGGAGACTGTGATATCTGACCCTATTTTCGCCAAGACGGACGGAACCTTAAGCGTCATTGTGGCTGCTCCGGTTTGGAAGTGGGGAATCCCGGAAACAGAGGTTGTGGGCGTGGTATTTCTGGTGCCCCAGCAGGACTTTTTAAATAATATTGCAGACAGTATTAAGGTCAGCGACAATGCGGCCTGCTATATGCTCAGCTCTTCAGGCGTAACCATCGCCCATACCAATGAGGAAATTGCCCTGAATCAGGAAAATACCATTGAGATGGCAAAATCAGATTCCTCTCTTAACGCCATTGCCAGACTGGAGACCAGAATGATTCAGGGAGAAACAGGAAGCGGTATGTATCTGTATGGCGGTTCCATAAAGCTTCTGGCCTTTGCACCCATCCCGGGCACGGATGGCTGGAGTGTGGCCTTAAATGCCCCCATCATGGACTTTATGGGTGGCACCCTTGTCTCTATTCTCATAGCCGTGGTGGTTGCCATCATAGCTTTGGGTGTGGGAGCCCGCACTGCAAAATTTATCGGAAAGACCATCGGAACACCCATTGGACTATGCTCGGAGCGATTAAGGCTTCTGGCGGAGGGAGATTTGCACACGCCGGTTCCTGATATTCAGACCAAAGACGAGACCCGCGTGCTGGCGGATGCAGCCCATGTGCTTGTGAAGAATCTGGAGACTGTGATTCAGGACGCCGACGATATGTTAGGGCAGATGGCAGGCGGGAACTTTGCCATTACGGCCAAGAATGAAGCCTCATATGTGGGTGATTTTCATGGACTTTTGGAATCCATGCGGAAGCTGAACCGCAGGCTCAGTGGCACCCTTAAGAATGTCCAGGGAGCAGTGGAGCAGGTAAATATAGGCTCTGTTCAGCTGGCCGAGAGCGCCACGGCCCTGGCGGAGG
>CAPNGW010000161.1:5509-5981 GCA_948665105.1 uncultured Lachnospiraceae bacterium | reverse complement strand
GGTGCTGAATAAGACGGATGTGGCAGTGCTGGTGGTGGACGCCACGGAGGGGAGACAGGAGGCAGACCAGGAGCTGCTTCATTTGTTTCGGGAGAAAAATATTCCCCACCTTCTGGTATATAATAAGAAGGACCTTTTAAAGGAAAGGAAAGAGTCTCATATTCAAAGTGAAGCAGGGGAAGGGGAGCTGTATGTAAGCGCCCAAACCAGAGAGGGGATATCGGAATTGAAGGAGCGCATTGCCGCTCTGGCAGTGAAGGAGGACCCCGGACATCGGATTGTGGCAGATATTTTGATGCCGTTGGAGCTTGTGGTGCTGGTGGTTCCCATCGATGAGTCGGCTCCCAAGGGGCGCCTGATTCTTCCTCAGCAGCAGACCATCCGGGAGATTTTGGAGGCGGGAGCCGTGTCTGTGGTGGTGAAGGAGACGGAGCTTTCGGATACATTGGCCCGGCTGGGCACAAAGCCAGGA
>CAPNGW010000161.1:0-5499 GCA_948665105.1 uncultured Lachnospiraceae bacterium | reverse complement strand
AAACTCTTGCATCTCTAAGCCGGAAGCCCTCCCTTGTCATTACGGACAGCCAGGTGTTCCAAAAGGTTCATGAGGTTACCCCCGCAGACATCCCCCTCACCTCGTTTTCCATTCTCTTTGCCCGGTACAAGGGGGACTTGAGAGCGCTGGTCCATGGGGCTGCGGCCATCAGAAGCCTCAAGGATGGGGATACGGTGCTGATTTCCGAGGGCTGTACTCACCATCGGCAGTGCAACGATATCGGTTCGGTAAAGCTTCCCCGAATGCTTCGAAATTTCACCGGGAAGAGCATTGAGATTGAGCTTACCTCGGGAACGGAATTTCCGGAGGATTTAGGGGGATACAAATTGGTGATTCACTGCGGAGGCTGTATGCTCAATGAGCGAGAGATGAAGTACCGCTTAAAATGCGCCGGTGATGGGGGGATTCCCATAACCAATTACGGTGTTGCCATGGCGTATATGCAGGGAATCCTTGCGCGTACCTTAGCCCCCTTCCCGGAATATAAAGAGCCCTGATTTGACATAAAAGTAAGGGGGTTTATTTGCCAAGCCTCCTCTGAAATAATACCAGTGAGACAGTGTAAAACAGTATGATTAATCCAAGACACCAGAGGACTGCAATTAAGAAAGTGCTTGCGTTAAGAGGCTTTCCCAACAAAGCATTTCTCATGGTGTCAATCACAGGAGTCAAGGGCTGGTACTCCGCAAATATCCTCATTCCTTTGGGCAAGGATTCTGTCGGCACAAATCCAGAGCTTAAATAGGGCAGTATAATAGCGAAGGCCGACAATGAGCTTGCCCCCTCGGGACTATTTGAAATAAGACCTACAATCACAGATAACCAGGACATTGTTAAAATAGTACCAAGCAGCAGGATGAATACCACGCACCAATCCAGGAAATGAGCACAGGGGCGGAAACCCACAAGCATTGCTGCAAGCAGTACTATAACAGAAGCTATGATATTTCGTATAACGGCTTCCAATATGTGTCCGTTTAAAACAGATATTTTTTTGATTGGCAATGTACAAAACCTTTGGACGATGCCGCTTGTCACATCCTTGTTCACCATAATAGCTGTGGTGGAGGAGCACTGCCCAATGCATTGCAGCAAAACCCCCGGCACGATATAGTTTACATAGGAAGTGTTTTCTACATGGACCAGATTGCCAAATAAGGAAACAAATAACAGCATCATCAATGCCGGCAGCATAATACTTGTCAAGAGAGTATCCGGATTTCTTTTTGACAGCAGGAGACAGCGTTTTGCCATGGTAACCGTGTCATGAAACTTTGTTGCTTTGACTTCCATTGGATTTTTCCTCACTTTCTGCAATCATTGTTAAAAATACCTCCTCCAAATCAGGTGTAAGCTGGGAAAAGCCTTGAATGCTTATCTGATTTTGATATAGGCTGCTGAATATTTGTGCCAGGGTATCGGCTTTGCCGTCTGTATAAATGAGCAGTTGCTTGTCCTCCGATTTGGAGGACATTTTGTGGCTTTTCACCAGTGATTTTACCTTTTCAAGAGTTTCAATATCTTCAAAGGTAAATTCAACAGCGCCATGGGGAAGATAAGACTTCAACTCCTCAGATGTTCCTTGGGCAATCATCCTTCCCTGATGTAAGATGCCAATCCTGTCAGCCAGCTGTTCGGCTTCCTCCAGGTATTGTGTCGTCAAGAAAATCGTTACCCCGGATTGATTGAGCTCCTTGATGATATTCCACATACCGTGGCGGCTTTGGGGGTCTAATCCCGTTGTGGGCTCGTCTAAAAAGATTATTTTGGGACTTCCAGTTAAGCTCATGGCAATATCCAGCTTTCGTTTCATTCCGCCTGAATATGTGGAGACGGGTTGATTTGCCCAGGGGGATAATTCAAAATACTCCAATAACTTTGTGGCACCTTTTTCCGGTTCAGGTACATGGCGAAGCTTTCCCATGATTACAAGGTTTTCTCTCCCCGTCAGAGCCTCGTCCACAGTTGAAAACTGTCCGGTCAGACTGATAAGCTCATGTATTTTCTGTGGATTTTTCCGCACATCATATCCTTCAATTTTAATTTTTCCATTGTCTGCTTTTAGCTGCGTAGTCAGGATCCCAATGGTGGTTGTTTTCCCCGCGCCGTTAGAGCCCAGCAAAGCGTAGATGCATCCTCTGGGCACAGAAAAATTCACATCTCTCAATACCTCTGTATCCTTGTAACTTTTCCTTAAGGATGAAACGGAAATAGCTTCACTATTACCAAAGGATTTTGGGGATGGACTCGCTGTCATTGTCTTCATCATTAGAAATTTTCCTTTCCTATTCTTTGGGCTTTCTTTACTCTGATTCTGAAAAGTAAGGCAGGCTCTTTATCATAGCGCCAATTTCTTCATCATAAAGAGGCACTCCCATTCTTTGGAACATTTCTGATATAAACTGAAACCTGCGCTGTGTTTCTTCCATATTGGCAGGAAAAATTGAGGGTATCATCCAGATATCCAAAAGAACCAGCAGCTCTGATAATTCCTTTGCATATTCAGTTTGAATGGAGCCGTCCCTCTGACCCTCTTCTATGAGCTCCAACCAAAGGGGGCACAATATGCGTCGATTTGCGTCAATCATTCTTGCCAGGACATGAGGATTTTTCAAAAGTGGAATGGCCTGCTTTGTTAATTCCACCTGGGTTTCGTCAGACTGATTTAACAGAATTACCAATTTCATTTTTTGGAGTCCGTTTAAATCTGTACGTTTTTTTACGGCCTCAAAGGGATTATTGTTGGAAAACATCTTATCGCCCAAGGCATCCATAATCTCCACCTTTGACTTAAAGTGATGATAAATAGCGCCCTTGGACAGCCCTCCTAACTCATGGACGATATCCTGGATGGTTGTGTGATCATACCCTTTTTCAAGGAATAGCTGCTGAGATACTTCTAATATTTTTTCAACAGTGACTTCCGGATGTTTGTTTCTGGACATAGGTTTCTCCTTTTACATTCGTTTGGTATGTTTAAAGTATAGCACCGAAGCAAGGCCATGTCAACAATTACATACCAAAAGTATGTAAAAAGTGGAGATGATACGGCAGAAAACCTTACTGTTCACACCCACCAGAAAACAGAGAATCGCTGGAAATAGTAAAGAAAGGGCTTTTTTCCCGGAAGCTTCTATGCTATACTGTACTTGGAAACGAGGAAGAGCTTTTTTCAAATACAGAAATTACCGGGGAGATAAAGATGGGACAATTTTTCCATTACTATACGGCAACAAATCCATATGAGAATGCATTTCGGGCATTTTCCTTACAGCATATGTCTTATTTACTGCTTGTGGTATTGTATATTCTTGTGATGGTCCGAAGCCTTAAGTGCGCTGGGCCGGAAGGGGTACACCGCAGGGAGAAGCTTATCATATCCCTGTTCGTTCTGGGAGAGTGGTTTTATTATGGATGGAATATTCTGACAAGCCCCAATCCCCCCTATATGGAAATCATACCGCTGCATCTGTGCTCCATTTGTGTGTATGTCTCGGCAGTGGCCATTTTCCTGGACAATGAGAGGCTGCGCCGCTTTATGGCGGTGATTAATACTCTGGGTGCATGTATTGCTCTGATATATCCCGCAACGGTGGACGCCATGTTTCCTGTAATTTCCTATCGCGTGACGTATTTTTTCTTATCCCATGGAACTATTCTTTTTCTGGGCATACTGCAAATCCGACGTTTCGAGTATCTGGAGCTTCGGGACATGAAATTTAACGCCCCCCTGCTTACTGTATTCGCAACCTTGGCCTTCGGCGTTAACCTGTGGCTTCATACCGATTATCTGTTCCTGGGAGCGCCGCCCACCCTGGGAATTGCCCGGGCTGTATATGATTTGGTGGGGATTCGCCTGTTTCTGCCGACTTCCATTGTGATTCTTACGGTGCTGGCAACTGTGGCCCTGCTACTGATTAACGGGATTTTGTATCTTATGAGGCAGGGAAGCGGCAGATGGGCAAGGGCTTCAGCTGAGTGATGATGAGGATATTCCCATAATGTCATAAATTCGTCAGAAATTCCTATGAAAAAAGAAAAGAACATAAGACCATTTTTTCTTATAATATACGCAGAAAGTGTGAATACTTGTCATATGCGGAAACAGAAAGGATGGTCTTTTATGTTCTCAAAAAGTGGAGATTTGGAATTGACCGAGCGGAGCGAGGGATGCTTCTTGAACGATAGTTCAAGAAGATGGACTGACGATGAATTGGTATTTATTGATATTAACCGGCCGCATCCGAAGCCGGTTTCCTGTAGCAGAAGGCGGCGGAAAAAGTCCCGCTCGGGCTTTCGGCTTCTGACTGCTTTGGCGTTTCTCTGCCTGTGTCTGGCTCTGCTGGCGGTTCTGGCTGTGAAGGCCAGGGGTTTTCAGCAAATGGTGTGGCCATGGAACAGCGCTGTAAAGGAGGAAGAGGGGATTGAGACCTTTTTAAACGGACGCCGGACGCAGCAGGAGTATATGGCGGAGCTTATAGAGCTTCGGGAGCTGAACCAGGAAGCCAGAGATTTTGTTGAGGATTATCCCAACCGGGAGAATTACAAGAGCCAGCCCGTGGATTTGTCCGGGGATTACACGGCCGGAGAGGTGCCCCTTCTCATGCAGTGGGACAAACGCTGGGGGTACGACAGCTATGGGGACAATCTCATTGCCCTGGCCGGATGTGGTCCCGTCTGCCTGAATATGGCTTATCTGTATTTTACCGGGGATGTGAATGTGAATCCCAGAGAGATGGCGAAATTTGCGTATGAGAACGGCTACTATACCAAGGAGGGAACCAACTGGAGCCTGTGGACGGAAGGCGTAAAAAAGCTGGGGCTAAGTGGAGAAATGCTGACCTTAAGCGAAAGGGCCATGAAGGATGCGTTGGATAACGGCGGCCTGATTGTGTGCAGCATGGCGCCCGGGGATTTTACCACCACCGGACATTTTATCCTGCTTACGGGATATGACGAGAAGGGATTCTTCGTCAACGACCCCAACCGCCACAGCAACAGTGAAAAGCGGTGGGAGTTTGACACACTGCAATACCAGATAAAAAATTTATGGGGGATTTATCCTTAAGCGGATAATCCCCCACAGCTTACTTACTTTTGACAGATTCTGTACGTCCGCTCACCGGCTCGCTGGTGAGCATCATGCCCAGCTTTTTGAATATCTTGATATCAACGGAGGAGAGCATCACCGAGGTGTGGACCTGGCAGCCGGAGAGTACCGGAAGCATGTCCATGGCCTTCCGGGCGTTCTCGTCCTTTCTGGTACTCATGGACAGGGCAATCAGCACTTCATCCGTGTGAAGCCGGGGATTCCTGCTTCCAAGATAATGGGTCTTTAATTTCTGGATGGGTGCAATCACCTCAGGAGCGATAAGGTGTACCTCGTGGGAGATGCCGGCCAAAGCCTTCAGAGCGTTTAACAAAACGGCGGCAGAGGCCCCCAAAAGGTCCGTGGTCTTACCGGTAATCAGCGTGCCG
>CAPNGW010000160.1 GCA_948665105.1 uncultured Lachnospiraceae bacterium | reverse complement strand
ACCGCGTCAATGCCGATGGTGTCATGCTTGTCCATGACGAAGGCCAGCTTCACCTTGGTGCCGCAGCCATCGGTGCCGGAAAGAAGCACCGGATGCTCCAAATCCTTAAAATTCTTCATGGAAAATGCCCCGGAAAATCCCCCCAGGTTGGTGAGCACCTCCGGACGCATGGTCTCAAGCACGTATTTCTTCATCAATTCCACTGATTGGTATCCGGCTTCAATGTCCACCCCGGCGTTCTTGTAATCCATTATGATTTCCTCCAAATCTGTTCTCTTCCGTCCCTTTGGCAGCCTTGCTGTTTTGGAAGTCTTATTTATTCTTCATGTACTCTTTATATCCTGTTTTCTGCAATTTGGCGTCCTTGGCCTGTACCTGCTCTTTCAGATTTGTTGAATATTCTTTTAACTTTTTCAAAAGTTCTGCATCCGAGGTGGCAAGAATCCTGGCCGCCAGAAGTCCTGCATTGGCACCGCCGTTGATGGCCACAGTAGCCACCGGGATACCAGAGGGCATCTGTACGATAGAATACAGGGAATCCCTCCCCCCAAGGGAGGTGGTATGCATGGGAATGCCTATCACGGGCATAGGAAAGATTGCGGCGCACATGCCCGGCAGATGGGCAGCCATCCCGGCTCCTGCGATAATGACCTTAAAGCCCTTCTCCTTCGCGGATTTGGCGTATTCAAAGAATATATCCGGCTCCCGGTGGGCGGAGATGATGGTCATCTCATAGTCAATTCCAAGCTCCTCCAATATATCCGCCGCCTTCGCCATAATTGGCATATCTGAGTCACTGCCCATTACGATTCCTACTTTTGCCATGTGGATTCTCCTTTTCTCTGTTTTGCTACCATAATCATATAATAATCCACCAGAAATTACATCCCTTTTTCTTATAACATTTTATTATGAGATTTATTTTCTATACTTATTTATTTGAGAGTATTGTTTTGTTTTTCTAATAGAACAAAGAATCTCCCAAGCGAGATTCTTCGCGCCCGAGCGGTATTGCGAAGCAATTAATTTCATCTCCGCGAGGTGCGCATCCTCCTGGAAGGTTTTTTATATCATAGGGAAGTTCAAAGAACTTTCCTATGATATAAAAAAAGGAGCCACAGCATAACGGGCATGTCGCGCCGATAAGTGACACCTTTTATGATTTGCGTGCTATATTACTGGAGGATTGATTTTGAAATATTGGAGAAGCATACTTTTTGCTATCAATCTTCATAATGTCCTCTACAGCTAATAATTTTGATATTTTGCAATTCATCAATCTCATAAACCAGTCTGTTTGCATCATCAATCCGCCTTGAATAGCCATGACAATATTATAATTTTTCCGGTTTTCCAATACCGGACAATGCGCCATTGCTCCTGATGTCTCTTAGCAAGGCGTTTATCCGCCTCAGCGTTTTCTTATCCTGGGTCTGCCAATATAAGTATTCTTCAAAGGCTTCTTTCGTAAAAGTAAAATCATTCACCTGCCATCGCCTCCAACTCCGACAATGATTTTACAACAATTTCACCTCGCTCCAACTGCGCAAAGCTTCTGTCAAGTTTAGCAAGATATTCCGCATTTCTGCTGGATTTCAACAAATCATTATATTCCTGCTCGCCTATGATAACAACATTTTCATTTTTCTTTCTGGATACTATAATTGTCTCTCCGTGAAATGCACGGTCACAAAACGCTCTGAAATTATCCCTCACATCAATACTTTTTACAGCCATCATAATTTTCACATCCTTTTTTACGATTTTTCGTACGTTATTTCGTATTCTAATTATATAGGATGAATGTTATTCTGTCAAATAATATTCTTAAAATATTCAATCAAGCGCAAAGTTACACAAAAATCATAACGTCATTTTCCCGCCAACATCCCTACCGAAAGTCTGCATCCATCGCCACAAAACGGCAAGGATGACCTTGCCGTTTTGTGTTATCTCTTCACTCCACCTTACTCCTCCAGGGGCCCATTCAATTCCTCCGTCCCCGGTACCACAAACCGTCCCTTCTCAATCACCGGCAGCTGCTGTCCGTCTCCGGTGACAGCCACAATACTGTCCAGCTCATCGTAAGGAATGGTAATATCTGTATGGCAGTTAAAGTATGCCTGATCCGGGTCGCTTTTTCTCAGAACAGACACCTCGTTGTCCCGGGCCACAATCTCCTTGCCGTCGGGATTGTACACCGGCGTATCCTCCGCATGGCTGTAGCAGGTATCTCCCACTGCAAAATGTGGACCTGTCTTCTCTGCAATCAGAATGGGCAGACGGGCTCCGATGTTGTAATCCCTGGCCATCCGGTAGGCGGTGGTGTTGGTGCCGATGGCAAATTCACCCATGGGAAGGCTGTCGTGATGGAACAAAAGATTCTCCTTTAAGAACTTCCGGTTCTCCTCCTCCGTGCCAAAGTTTCCGCAATGATAATCCGTAATCATGCCGTCCCTAAAGGTCAGCTCCAAGTCCACATATTTCAGCTGTCCCAGATACACCTGGGTCACATGAAGCACTCCGTTGGTGCCCTTAAGCCGCGGGGAGGTAAACACCTCGCCCACCGGAATATTCACATCCGCCACACAGTTCTCAAAGACTGTCTCCTTCCCGGGGTTATCAAGGGGCAAAAGAGCCACCCTCAAATCCGTGCGGTTCTCACCGCTTCCCTTGATGTGCACATATTCCGCCTTGTCCAAAACGTCGATGATTTTCTGCTGCATCCGCTGATACAGGCTGTAATCCAGATTGTTGAGCTCTATGGTTTTTTCAAAAATCTCCTGGAACTTCCCGCCAATCTCAGGAATGGGGTAAGCGATAATGGTAAAGCTGCGCTCCTCCCCCTTAATATACTGATTCAAAAGCTGTCCCGCCATATTTGCATAGTACACATTCAGCTTCTGCTGCTTTTCGCTGTACTCGTAATTGGCCGCCTTGCTCTCCGGTGTAAAGGGCTCCCTGCCGAAGGTCTCAATCACCGCCGGACCTGCATACCACGCTGCCAGCTCCTTGTGGGCCTCCCAGCTGTTTTTCAGACACTCCAGCTTCCGCTCCACAAAAGCCTTATCCAGATAGACTGCCGCATCCGCCTTGTGGTCAAAATCATATTGCTGGTTGGCCGGGGTGGAATTGACGCCAAACCGCCCGTCGCCTCTGCGAATCACCGGCTTAAGACCCAATTTTTCAAAATTAACAAAGGCTGCCCGCACAACCCGCTCAAATCCCACCGGATAATAAATCTCCGCCGTCTTCTTTTTGGACAAGTCCTTTCGGGTAACCTCAAACCCCTTCCGGTATCCCTCCGTGTAGGTATCCGCCATGGCCTGAATCTGCTCCGCTGGCATTTTATTTAAAAACTGTGCCACTCCCATCTCGTTCTCGCTGATATAATGGCCATACCGAAACAGATACCGCAAATCTGAAAAATCCGCTTCCCTGATAATCCCGGCAAAAAAGTCCTCCTCCGGGTTCACCTGTCTTTCAATGGAGCGTTCCACAAAGATTTCACTGTAATCATGGGCGAACCAATAGAGAATATTTTGAAGCTCCTTGGGAGTGGTTCCCTCCGGGCTCTCGAAGCAATTATATACCTCCACAAACAGCTCTCCGTAAATGGTCATCTCATAGACTGCATTTTCCATGGCATAGCCAATCATCCCACGGATGCCCGCATAGAGCATGGATAAAGGCTTCCCGTATTCCTCCCCCAGCGTATTTACCGCATAGGTCGGATTCCCATAGCTCTTCCCGTAATTCTCCTGTAAAATGTCCGCATAGGCTTCATGGTTCCAGGCCGCCAGCTCCTCCAGGCTTTTTTCAAAAAATATGCCCTGCTCCACTTCCTGCTCCGCCCGGTGCATTTTCACAATGAAGGCCGCCACCTTCCGAAAATAATCCCGATAGGGCTCCTTCACCGTCTCCTCCTCCAATATCCCGGCAATCCGTTCCATCACCAGGGGATACCGCTCCTTCACTTCCTCTTTGAAAGGCATATACAATTCTCTGTAGCCCATAACTGTCTCCATTCATTTTTTGATTTTTACATCAGAAATCCCACAACATACAGGGTAATCCAACCGCCCAGGGTAAGCACCGAGCAGATTGTCCCGGCCACCGGAATGGCCCGAAAGCTCTTCTCCTCCCCAAGGCTTTTCGCCGCCAGCATAAGGCCCAAAAGCGCCAGAAGCATGGACAGCACTCCGGCGCTTCCCAGGTACACGCTTCCTGCTCCCCTATTCCCCACAGAGACCCCAATTACAACAATCCCCAGCACCAACGACAGTATTGTCAGCGTCAATCCGGCAATTCCCCGGGCCGACTGCTTCCGCCCGGTAAATTTGTAATTCGATGCTCTATGATGTTTTTTCATATTTCTTTCTCCTGATTCTGTCCAAAATCTTATAAGCCAGATACCCCAGCAAACCACCCAGGGTGTTCAGCAATAAATCATCCACATCAAAGCTTCCCACCTTTGCCACCAGCTGCAAAAGCTCCACCAGAAGGCTGAATTCCAGGCTCAAAAACAGCATGTATATGGCGGACCGAAACCGGGGGTGCAGAATGGGCAAAAACATTCCGAAGGGAATAAAGGCTGCGATATTCCCAAAAAGATTTAAGACCACCGCCGTGACTCCCAGAGTGTGGCGATAGGTGATGAACCTCTTGATTTCCTTAAACAACACCAGATTATAGTGATAGGTACGTCCTTCAAAGGTGCGCCCGGTACTCTCTGCAAAGAACAAAAAATAAATCAATGATATAATATAGACTCCGAATATGACCTGACTGCATATTCGGAGTATCTTTTTATGCTTTTTATTCACTTTCCATTTCCTTAAAAAATAATATCTGACTTATGGCGAATCAGCCTTGCCCCGTTGATGAGTGCCAGGATTCCACAGGCTAATCCCGTAGCCAGCACAATCACACCCAGAACGATATTTCCGATGCCCGCACCTTTCATTGCTTTATAGGTTTTTTCATTCATTGGGAAACCTCCTGTTTGACCCCGTACTGTTGATAGTAACTGTCGATTGCTGCTTTTAAGGTATCATCTATATAGATATTTCCCTTATACGGTTTATTATGCAGATGCTCCACCACTTCCGCCATGGTTACAATGGCATTGGCGCTAAACCCGTATGTCTCCTTAATCTCCTGCAGCGCGCTTTTCTCAGTTTTTCCCCGCTCCATGCGGTTTAAGGATACCATGAGACCCTTGATTTCCACCTCGCCCTGAGCCTCAAGAATGGGAAAGGTCTCCTCAATGGACTTGCCGGAGGTGGTCACATCCTCGATAATCACCACTCTGTCCCCATCCTTGATGGGGCTGCCCAG
The DNA here is from genome assembly GCA_948665105.1 of uncultured Lachnospiraceae bacterium. Taxonomy (GTDB): domain Bacteria; phylum Bacillota; class Clostridia; order Lachnospirales; family Lachnospiraceae; genus 14-2. Next base: position 659 of record CAPNGW010000160.1, on the reverse strand, counting down.
AAGGATTCCGGTATCCCCGTGGTCCTTAATCTCCTTGCGGTTGGAGCAATAGCGGATTTCTTTACCGTACAATTCGCTGTAAGCCATGGTGGCTGCCACACTTAAGGGAATACCCTTGTAGGCCGGGCCAAACAGCACGTCGAAATCATCTCCATAATTGTCGTGGATGGCTTTGGCATAGTATTGTCCCAGGCGTCGCAGCTGGCTTCCTGTCACGTATCCGCCGGCATTCATAAAAAAGGGGGATTTCCGGCCACTCTTTAATGTGAAGTCACCGAAACGCAGCACCCCGCTGTCCACCATAAATTCGATAAATTCCTGTTTGTATTGTTCCATGTGCGTCATTTTCCTCCTGTTAAAACAAAATCCCGTTATCTCCTTATGGTTCCCAGGATGTATCTTTCCAAAATTTCAGTAGATTTGCCTACTATCTTACCATATAATTCCGGAAATAACAATTCCTTTTCCAGGATAAGATTGCGCCAATTACTGCACTGCGCCAATCAATTCATTGACATCAGAAACTTCATGCTCTTCCATGTAACGCCTTATGCCCTCTAAAATCTCCAGGGTGGCCAGAGGGTTGGCAAAATTGGCCGTTCCCACGGAAATGGCGGCAGCGCCGGCCAGAAGCATCTCGATGGCATCCTCCGCTGTTG
>CAPNGW010000159.1 GCA_948665105.1 uncultured Lachnospiraceae bacterium | reverse complement strand
AAGGTCTGCCTCAACGGCCGCCTTGTCGTTGGCGTCAATGTTTGCGCCAACCTCCTCCAAAGCCTTCTCGGTCTGGAATACGAAGGAGTCTGCATCATTTCTGGTGTCAATGGCTTCCTTGCGCTTCTTATCCTGGGCCTCAAACTCAGCTGCTTCCTTCACTGCCTTATCAATATCCGCGTCGGACATGTTGGAGCCTGCGGTGATGGTGATGTGCTGCTCCTTGCCAGTTCCCAAATCCTTGGCAGATACGTTTACGATACCGTTGGCGTCAATGTCAAAGGTAACCTCAATCTGGGGTACTCCGCGTCTTGCAGGCGGGATTCCGTCCAGACGGAACTGGCCTAAGGACTTGTTGTCTCTTGCAAACTGACGCTCACCCTGTACCACGTTGATGTCAACAGCGGTCTGATTGTCGGCTGCGGTGGAGAAAATCTGGCTCTTCTTGGTGGGGATAGTGGTGTTGCGCTCAATGAGTCTGGTTGCCACACCGCCCATGGTTTCGATGGACAGAGAAAGGGGAGTAACGTCCAGAAGGAGGATTTCACCTGCACCTGCGTCTCCGGCCAGCTTGCCGCCTTGAATGGAAGCGCCTAAAGCCACGCACTCGTCGGGATTTAAGGATTTGCTGGGCTCTTTGCCTGTCAGCTGCTTTACCTTATCCTGTACGGCAGGAACACGGGTGGAACCGCCTACCAGAAGTACCTGGCCCAATTCGGAGGAGGTAATTCCTGCATCTCTTAAAGCATTCTGTACCGGAACTGCAGTCCTCTCTACCAAATCATGGGTCAGCTCGTCAAATTTTGCACGGGTCAAATCCATGTCAAAGTGCTTGGGCCCTTCTGCGGTTGCGGTGATAAAGGGCAGGTTAATGTTGGTGGTGGTTGCGGAGGATAATTCCTTCTTGGCCTTCTCTGCCGCTTCTTTTAATCTCTGCAATGCCATCTTGTCATTGGAAAGGTCCACGCCCTCATTCTTCTTGAACTCAGCCAGCATGTAATCGGTAATCTTCTGGTCAAAATCGTCGCCACCCAGACGGTTGTCGCCGGAGGTGGACAGTACTTCAATCACGCCTTCACCGATTTCGATGATGGATACGTCGAAGGTACCGCCGCCCAAGTCGTATACCATGATTTTCTGCTCTTTCTCGTTGTCCAGGCCGTATGCCAGTGCTGCGGCTGTGGGCTCGTTGATGATACGCTTTACATCAAGGCCTGCAATTTTACCTGCATCCTTGGTGGCCTGACGCTGTGCGTCATTAAAGTAAGCCGGTACGGTAATCACCGCCTCGGTCACCTTTTCACCCAGATAGTTCTCGGCGTCTGCTTTCAGCTTCTGTAAAATCATTGCAGAAATCTCCTGGGGGGAGTATTTCTTGTCGTCGATGGCCTTCTTAAAGTCGGTTCCCATCTCGCGCTTGATGGAAGAAATGGTCTTCTCCGCGTTGGTTACGGCCTGGCGCTTTGCAGGCTCACCCACCAGACGCTCTCCGGTCTTGGTAAATGCCACCACAGAGGGGGTTGTTCTTGCTCCTTCAGTATTGGCGATAACTACGGGCTTACCACCTTCCATAACTGCTACACAGCTGTTTGTCGTTCCTAAATCGATACCTATAATCTTGCTCATTTTGAGACCTCCTATATGAAATATATTGTTTACTGTACTACGGATACCATGCTGTGTCTTACCACACTCTCACGGTACATATATCCTTTCAGCAGCTCCTGGGCCACCGTACCGGATTCCAATTCATCATTTTCCACCTGCATCACCGCGTTGTGGAAATCAGGGTTAAATTCCTCTCCAACCGCCTGGATAGGCTTTACACCCAGGTTTTCAAGCTCAGTCATCAACTGCTTGTAAATTTTATCCATGCCCTGCACAAATGGGTCTTCTTTGGACTCTTCGGGCACTGCACTTAAGCCGCGCTCAAAATTATCCAGCACCGGCAGAATTTTTTCAATGACACTTTTCGCTCCGATTTCGTACATCTGGGATTTCTCCCGCTCAGAACGCTTACGGAAGTTGTCGAATTCAGCCATCTGGCGCTTCACCTTATCGGTTAACTCCGCGATTTGCTCTGCGGCTTTGTCCTTCTTATCCTTCTTTTCTTTTTTCCTGAAGAGGTTTTTCTTCTTATCCTCCTCCATGGCGTCATCGGTATCGCTGTCCAATGCGTCCCCGGCTTCCTCCGTCTCTTCCGGCTTGGAGCCGTCGTTCATCTCTTCACCAGTATCGCCGCTTTCTGTCTCATTTTCCTGCTGTGCTTCCTTTAAAGCTTCATCTGCTTTGCTTTCTTCCTCCAGAACTTCTTTTTCCAAATCTGTCACTTTCCTTGCCGCCTTTCTCCCTTAGTCGCCTTTGGGTTTCTTAAATATATTGTCTAACTGAACCTTTAAGGTCTTCAGATTATTTACTACATTCTCGTAATCCATCCGTTTGGGACCGATGATGCCGATGGTTCCCTGTATCCCCTCACCCAGCTCATAGGTGGCAGTGACCACACTGCAGTCCTTCATGGTGGCCACCGGCGATTCATTTCCGATATACACCTGGATTCCGGTCTCCTCCTCGTTGGCCAGGGTCTGATTTACCAGGCTTACAAGCTGCTGCTTCTCCTCAAAGGCGGTGAGCAATTCGCTGGCCTTCTGTGAATCTGAAAGCTCCGGGTACTTGAATATGTTGGTGGTGCCACTGGTATATATCTGTAAATCCTCGTCCTCCTGGACGGAGGCTGCCACCGCGTCAAGTACATCACTGACAAGGTTGCTGTGAATGCCTGCCTGCTCCTTCAGCCGGGCAATGGTGGCCAGATTGATTTCCTCCAGGGACAGGCCGTTTAAGCTGGTGTTTAAGAGGATATTCAGCTTCAGCATGGTCTCATTGTCCAGCGCCTCGTTGACAGGTATCATCTTGTTCTTGACAATGTTTCCTTCGGTGACAATGACTGCCAGGATTTGCTCGTCGTCCACCTGGGAGAGCTGAATGAATTTTACCTTGTTCCGGTGGTAGGCAGGGGCTGTTATCATGGTGGCGTAATTGGTGTTGTTGGCCAGAAGCTTTACCACCTGCTTTAATACCTGCTCCATCTTCTCCGTGCGCTCAATCATGAGTTCTTTGATTTCCGTTACTTCCTTGTCCTTCTGAGCCATAAGGTTATCCACATAGAAGCGGTAACCCAAGTCGGAGGGAATGCGTCCGGCGGAGGTGTGGGGCTGAACAATGTAGCCCAGCTCTTCCAAATCGGACATCTCGTTGCGGATGGTGGCGGAGCTTAAGTTCAAATCCGTGTATTTGGAAATGGTTCGGGAGCCTACCGGTTCACCTGTCTCCAGGTAGTTTTGGATGATTGCGTGTAAAATTTTTATTTTGCGGTCATCTAAATCATGCATTCCGTATGCTCCTTGAAATGGTGGTATCAGGTTTTTGATTGTTAGCACTCGTTCCATTGGAGTGCTAACATCTATGTACTTAAGATAGCACTATCATTTTTCTTTGTCAATAGGGTTTTGGGGATTTTAGAATTATTTTAGATTTATTATATTATGATGTTAGCGGCAAAAGGGGCTTTTACAGATTGTTGCTGGTAAATTGCACAAATTGTATTCCGCTTTGCTCCGGGTTTCGAAGCTAAGAGCCTCTAAATGTTCTGGGAATAAGCAATGCAAAGGGGACGCAACCGCCCTCAATGAGCCGTCCAAGGCTCAAATCGGGCTTTTGGCGGCATCCGTGCCGCCAAATTGCTGGTTGTGAGCAGAACATTAAGACGCTCTAAGCTTCTCCACAGTCACAAATCCGAATACAATTTGTACAATTTGCCAGTACCAGTTTTGAAAAGCCCCTTTTGACCCCAACATCATATTATAGTCTTTCGTACAAATACAAAATCTATTCTTCCCTTTGGGTAAAACTTAAAAGCCCCCGGAAGCTTTTGGCACGGCCAAGCTTCCGGGAGCTTTATATAATTCCTTTTTATTATGGATCGATTACAACACCATCACGCACTTCCACACCCCAGCACAAGCTTGAGGCTGGATTATTTACTGCTGTCACACGGCACATAATCCAATACCTTCCCGGCTTTTTTGTCCACTTCTGCCATTCCCCTTTATCCTTTACAAGACCATCACTTAAAATCGCTTCATATACTCCTTCGTCCGGTTTGTACAGAAACCAGGTGATTTGCACATTCTGCTTATCCGGCGCATTGAATACCATACCGAAATCCAAGGTCTCAACGTTTCTGTCAGGAATATAAATTCCTACATTACTTACGGTATTTCCGGCAAAATAGTGGGTTGCTCCTGCCTCTGACACAATTTTACCGTTTTCATAAGCTCTCCAGCAAAATCCGTACATTCCGGGATGTGTTGGCACAAAGTTCATCCAGTTATCATATTTATCCTTTGTTGTTTTCACTTCCGGATAGGGACTTGTTCCCCAGCTCTGGTAATCATAGTCAATAACCGTACACTCATAGGTCAAATCGTTGCTGCTTGTATGAATGACTGCGCCTGCACGAATGGTAATGGAATCATTCTCAGGAATATATACGCCTGTAATCGCCTTGGAATTATCACTATCGGTATTGCCCCCTCCGGAATTACCGCTATCATGGATGGTAAAATCTGCTGTGGCCACAGCCTCAGTATAGTTGGCGGTGGCTGCAAAAGTAGCCTTCACCGTATAGTTTCCGGCCTTGACAGGCTTATTCACAGTATAGGAAGCATCGCCTGCGCCCTTTGTCTTGTAGCGATAGCTCACATTGTCAATGCCATTGGTGGCTGAAACCGGAACGGGTTCGCTGGCTTTCTTGCCGTAGGTCCAATCCGCCATAGTAACAGAGCCAACGCCTCTCCCCTTGGTAATGCTGATCGTCACAGGTGCGCTGGTTACATCCAGATAGGAGTCATTCCCGGCCATAGTAGCGGTAACCGTCACCTTCCCCACCTTAGAGGGGGTAAGGACGCCCCTTCGAACCGTCGCGCCGTTGGCAGGACTAACCGTATAAGTCACCGCTTTGTTTGTGCTGCCGCCGCTGGTGGTTAGAGTCAAGGTCTGTCCATAGGACACCGTCGTTTTACTGGTGATGGTCAGCTTGGCCTGAGGCTGTTTGCTGATGCTAATAGTTTTCTCTGCGGTATTGGCCATGTAATTGGTATCTCCGCTATAAACGGCCCGAATCGTGTACTCCCTTTTTCCCGTCACAGTCCAGGTGAAGCTGGCTGTACCATCCGCCTTAACATTGATTGGGGAACCGATATTCTTCGGGTTGCTCCTGTCCGTGATATCCACAAGCTGCACCGTGCCCCTTGGAAGAGATCCTCTTCCCGCCTTGCTCAGAGTAGTCATCAAAGCTATCTTCCCATCTCCGGTGTCTGCAGCTGTCAGGCTGATGCCGGGAGTGGCCCTTTGGATGGTATAGCTCTTTACTGCCGTATCAGCATAACTCCCCATACCTGTGACAACCACCGTAATGGTGCCTGCACTGGTAAAATCTGTGGTCGCTTTTCTGTCGCGCTGATAAGACACGGTGTAGTCCCTGCCCTCCACCAATGCTGCCGTCCCGTCTAAGACGGTAACATTCGGCTTCTGGGGATTGCCATCATAGGTAAACGCCACCTTGGACAAGCTTACCATATCCTCGGTAATCCTCTTTCCTTCCACAGTGAGACTGGCAAAAGCCGTGATGCTCTGTCCGCTTACGGTGGAGGCTCCGGGGATGGTGACAGAAATATTATAGGTACCGTCCGGAATTACCATTGTGGGAGAATTGGAACCCACTGAAAGACAGCTTCCGTCTCCAGCTTCATTATAGGTAAAAAACAGAGTAAGACCGGTATTGCTCACATACATATCCTGATTCTGGTCATAGGGGGCATCAATTCCATTCACAGAAACCGTGATGCCGTCCATAAACAGCAACTCATCAAAGATGTTCTGGCCCCCTGCGTCCGTTGCCGTAACCGGAAGCTCCGCCTCCACTGCACCGCTGGCGGCA
>CAPNGW010000158.1 GCA_948665105.1 uncultured Lachnospiraceae bacterium | reverse complement strand
CCAAAAGCGCCACCACCGAGGCGGTGGGAAAGCCAAACCAGGTGAAAAGCACCATAATCAGGCAAAAATACAGCAATGCCTTGGCCAGAGAATCCAGAAACTGCCTGACCCCCGCATCCACACCGGTCCGTTCCAGAAAGCGCTTCAATATCCTCCGAAGCAGCCGGATAATTCTGGTACCCAGAAAGTAAATCAGAAAGGCCAGAACCACCTTCAGACCAAAGTTCACCACATCAGGCAAAAGTCCTTCAAAGTAAGCCCTGATTTTGTCAGGGTCTGCATTTTGTACCTGCTGCGTCATCTCTTTTATGGTATCCATGTCGGATTTTACATTTTCTGCCACTGCAATAAGCATGTCTTCAGTTCTCCTTTCACGAGATATTTTCCGGGGGCACCCTATAATTTATGTATGAACAGCCCGCTTCGAAGCTTCGGCTCAAACCAGGTGGATTTGGGGGGCATCAAAAGTCCTGCATCCGCCACGTCGAACAGCTCTCCGATGGATGTGGGATACATGGCAAAGGCCACGGCACAGTCCGTATCCACCCTGCGCTTAAGCTCCGAAAGTCCCCGGATGCCTCCCACAAAATCTATGCGCTCATCCACTCTCGCATCCCCGATGCCCAAAACCGGTCCCAGCAATTTGTCCTGTAGAATGGAAACATCCAGCCCTGCCACCGGGTCCTTCAGTCTGTCTCTCTCCCGGATACGGCACCGGTACCACCTGCCCTCAAGATACATGGAAAATTCTCCCTTTTGTCCGGGACTAAAGTGGATATTCAGAGGCTCCACATCAAATATTCCCCTGACCTTATCCAAAAATTCCTCCGGGGTATGGCCGTTTAAGTCCTTCACCAGCCGATTGTAGCTAAGAATCATAAGCTGCTCATCAGGAAACAGCACTGACAGGAAATAATTGAATTCTTCCTGACCTGTATAGCCCGGATGCTGCTGCCGCCGCAACAGCCCCACCTTCACCGCCGAGGCTGCCCGGTGATGGCCGTCCGCAATATAGATTTGGTCTGTCTCTGCAAAGGCATCGCGAATAGCCGCTATCTCCTCCTTGCAGTCAATGCAAAAGACCCGGTGCCGGATACCGTCGGGGGAGACAAAATCGTATAAGCTCTCTCTCTGTTTCGCCCGAATCACAATATCGGTGATGGCCGCCCTGGCCCGGTAAGCCAGGAAAATAGGACCTGTCTGGGCATTTAAGGCATCCACATGATGGATGCGGTCCTTCTCCTTCTCCTCCCGGGTGTTCTCATGCTTCTTGATGACACCATTTAAATAATCGTCCACGGAGGCGCAGGCCACCAGGCCGTCCTGTACCCTCCCATTCATGGTCAGCTCATAGATATAATAGCATTCCCGGGAATCCGTGACAAAATCCCCGTTTGCAACCATGTTCCACAAAATGTCATGAGCTCTCTGGTAAACCTCCGGGGCATACATATCCATGCTGTCTGAAAATTGTGTTTCTGCCCTATCAATTTTTAAGAAGGACAGCGGTTCCCGCTTTACTTCCTCCCTGGCTTCTTTTCGGTTGTATACGTCATAGGGCAGAGCCGCAATCCGGGAGGCCTTCTCCCTGGCCGGACGGATACAACAAAAGGGTTTGATATCTGCCATGTCTCTGTTCTCGCCTTTCCTTTGAAGTCTTTCCCTATAGTATAAGGGAAATGTGCGCAAATCACAATAGGCAAAGACCAAAAACCTGTGTTTCCACCACTGGCTTTATTCCGTTGAAATGACACCGTAAAGGTATCCCCCATTCCAGAAAGCAAAAAAATATTTTCAAACACACACCTTGTATGATATAATCACAATACTATTTTACAAGGAGAGTGCATATATGAAGCACAAAGATTACTATGATGACGATTACATCCTGGATATTTCTCAAAGGATTTTATCCGTAATGCCGGACTTTGATGTGGAAAATTTTTCTCTTTCCCTGGTGGGCCAGCTATATGACAAGGAATTGTTTGCGCGGTTTGATTGCATCGTGGATGCTATGCAAAAAAGTATGATAGGGGATTACTCAGAAAATATCAGGGCCTTTTTTCATATGCTTGGGCCGGAATTGACGCAATCTGAAGGAATGTTTCAATTTGGGTGGTGGCTTTGGCCTGTTGGAAGATATGTGGAACGGTATGGAAACGAAAACTGGAGCCTCTCCCTTTCTTTTTTGAAGGAATTGACAAAAAGATTTACCGGGGAATACGCCATCCGCCCTTTATTGAAGGAGCATCCCAAGGAGGTAATGGATGAGCTGATTCAATGGACCAAGGATGAAAATGTCCATGTTCGGAGGCTGGCAAGTGAAGGCGTCAGAATACGTCTTCCCTGGTCCCAGAAATTGCTTGTGGCATTGAATGAATTTGAGAGATATACGATAATTTTGACAAACCTGAAGGACGACCCGGAAAGGTTTGTCCAGAAAAGTGTAGGGAATAATCTCAATGATTTGTATAAGGAGGCTCCACAAAAAACAGATTTTATTATCGCGCAATGGAAAAAAGGCCCCCAAAGCAAGGCTCAGGAATGGATTATCAAACACGGAATGCGAAATCAATAGTGCTTAGAGTGGTTTGTGGCACACCAGGGGCCTCCGGCAGGACGCGCACGCAAATGCAGAGGAAATATATTGCTGAAGCCACGCATTTGCGGCGCAGAATTTCACAAAGGGAAATTCTTTTTTATATCCTACTTAATCACACGTACCTTAAGCACTCCGTCGATGGATTTTAAGGCCTCCACCACCTCCGGGGTCACCGGGGACTCCAAATCCAGCAGGGAATAGGCATAATCCCCACGGCTCTTGTTTGTCATGTCGGAAATGTTAATGTCGGCATTCCCCATAACGGTGGAATATTTACTGATTAAGCCCTTGATATTCCTGTGCAGTACGGCGATGCGGGCCGGCATCCTGCACACGCCCATGTCGCAGTTGGGATAGTTGACGGAATTTTTGATATTACCATTTTTCAGATAATCCATCACTTCCTCCACTGCCATTCTGGCACAGTTGTCCTCAGACTCCTCCGTGGAGGCGCCCAGGTGGGGAATCACAATGACGCCATCCTTTCCGGCCACGGTGGGATTGGGGAAATCCGTCACATACTTTTTCACCTTACCGCTGTCAAGAGCGCCAAGCAAATCTTCCTCATCCACCAGCAAATCTCTTGCAAAATTCAGAATCACCACGCCGTCCTTCATCTGCTCCATGGCGTCCTTGTTAATCATCTTCTTGGTGCCGTCCATAAGAGGCACATGGATGGTGATGTAGTCGCAGTTCTTATAAATTTCCTCCACGGAAGCTGCATGGTGGATACTTCTGGAAAGCTCCCAGGCCGCCTTTACAGAGATAAAGGGGTCGTATCCATACACGTCCATGCCAAGATGTGTGGCTGCATTGGCCACCTTCACGCCGATGGCACCCAGGCCGATAATGCCCAGCTTCTTGCCGCTGATTTCACAGCCTGCATATGCGCTCTTTTGCTTCTCAGCCTTCTTTGCAATATCCCCGTCGCTGCTGTTTTCCTTTACCCACTGGATGCCGCCCACCACATCCCGGGAAGCCAGAAGCATTCCTGCAAGCACCAGCTCCTTCACGCCGTTGGCATTGGCACCCGGTGTGTTGAATACCACAATACCGGCTTCTGCACAGCGTTCCAGGGGAATGTTGTTGACTCCGGCTCCGGCTCTGGCAATGGCATTAAGGTTTTCAGAAAGCGAAAGGTCATGCATGGCTGCGCTTCGCACCAGCACCGCCTGGGCTTCCTCCATCTTGTCAACATTTATATAATCGTCATTAAACAATTCCAGTCCCACAGGTGAAATAGGGTTCAGGCAGTAGTATTGAAACATTATTTATTTTCCTCCTCGAATTTTTTCATAAAAGCAACCAGGGCTTCTACACCTTCTTTTGGCATGGCGTTGTAGATGCTGGCCCGCATGCCGCCCACGGAGCGGTGGCCTTTTAGGTTCTCAAGACCCGCTGCCTTAGCCTCCTTGACAAATTTGGCATCAAGCTGGTCGTCTCCCGTTACAAAGGGCACGTTCATCAAGGAGCGGTCCTCCTTTCTGACGGTTCCCCGAAACAGCTTGCTCTCATCTAAGAAATCATAAAGAATTTTGGCTTTCTCTTCGTTACGCTGTTTCATAATCTCAAGGCCGCCCATCTTTTTTAGCCATTTAAATACTTTTCCACAGATGTAAATGCCGTATGCGGGCGGTGTGTTGTACAGGGACTCTGCATCTGCATGGGTCTTGTACTTCAGCATGGTGGGAGTGCCTGGCAGGGTAACCTCAGTAATCAGGTCCTCCCGGATAATGACAATGACCACGCCGGCCGGTCCAATATTTTTCTGAACACCGCCGTAGAGGAGTCCATATTTTGTCACATCCACAGGCTCGGAAAGGAAGCAGGAGGAGACATCGGCCACCAGTGTTTTTCCTTTGGTGTTGGGCAGAGTCTTGAATTTTGTGCCATAGATGGTATTATTCTCGCAAATGTATACATAGTCCGCATCTTGGGACACAGGCAGGTCGGAGCAATCCGGAATATAGGAAAAGGTCTCATCCTCGGAGGAGGCTATCTTGTTGGCCTTTCCGTATATCTGTGCCTCCTGAAATGCCTTCTTGGCCCACTGTCCGGTGACAATGTAATCGGCCACCTTATTTTTCATCAGGTTCATGGGAATGGCCGCAAACTGCTGGGAGGCTCCTCCCTGCAGAAACAGCACCCTGTAATTGTCGGGAATATTCATAAGCTCCCGCAAATCCGCCTCCGCTTCCTTGATGATGGTCTCATAAACTTTGGAGCGGTGACTCATTTCCATCACTGACATCCCGCATCCGCGGTAGTCAAGCATTTCCTCTGCCGCTTCCTTTAAGACCTCCTCCGGCAGCACTGCCGGCCCTGCGGAAAAATTGTAAATTCTGCTCATGTCTCGTTCCTCCTGAATGAAAAATATTTATGTGCTCACAAGCCGGATTCCAGTTTCGGCTCTTCACATTCTGCTTCAAATTTTGCGTGTCAGACAGGCAAGCCTTTACTTCCTGCCTTCCACATCTTCCCCGTCAAACACCTCGCTGATTGCCGCCCCCGGCGCAACCATGGGCCATACCTTATCCTCACTGTCAATGATACAGTCCAAAAGCACCGGCTCTCTCTGGGCAAGAGCCCAGGCGAAGGCTTCACAGAATTCCTGCCTGGTGGTGACGCGGCGGGCCTTTGCGCCCATGGCTTCCGCCAGCTTAACAAAATCCACACCGTCATCCAAAACAGTGGCGGAATAATGTCTGTCGTAAAACAGCGTCTGCCACTGCCTGACCATTCCCAGCACATGATTGTTCATAACCACCTCTATAAGGGGCAGCTTCTGACGCACTGCCGTGGCAATCTCATTCATATTCATGCGAAAGCAGCCGTCTCCGGCAATATTCACAACCTGCTTCTCCATGTTTCCCATCTGTGCGCCGATGGCTGCGCCAAGGCCATAGCCCATGGTTCCTAAGCCCCCGGAGCTAATGAAGGTTCTGGGCTTCTTATACTTATAGTACTGGGCCGCCCACATCTGATGCTGGCCCACCTCCGTCACCACCACTGCGTCCCCTTTGGTCTGATGGTAGATTTCCTCAATGATAAAGGGACCGTTCAAGCCTTCCACAGGATAGCGCAGAGGATATTTCTCCTTATATTCCATAATATGAGAAATCCACTGGTGGTGATTTTGCGGAGCAAGGCTGTGGTTAAGACGGGTCAGAATTTCCTTAATGTCGCCGATGACGCTGGCGGTAACCACAATATTTTTGTTGACCTCCACCGGGTCAATATCAAACTGCAAAATCTTCGCATTTCTCGCAAACTTTTTGGCATTTCCGATGACGCGGTCACTGAAGCGTGTGCCCACAGCAATCAGAAGGTCGCATTCGCTGACCCCCAGATTGGAGGTCTTGGTGCCGTGCATACCGATCATACCGGTATACCGGGGACTGTTGCCGTCAA
>CAPNGW010000157.1 GCA_948665105.1 uncultured Lachnospiraceae bacterium | reverse complement strand
AGAGCAAAGCCGTTGACAGCGGCGATGGTTACCTGCCGCATGTTCATGAGCTTGAAGAAGGGCTCAGCGGCTCTCATACCGAAAGCACGTGCCTCTGCAGCACTGAGATTCACCATCTCGGCGATGTCGGCGCCGGCTACGAAGGATTTAAAGGCGTTCTCCTTCTTGTCGGGACCGCCGGTTAAGATTACGACCTTCACATCGTCTCTGGCCTCGATTTCTCCCAGGCACACGTTGAGTTCGTTCAAGGTCTCGCTGTTTAATGCATTCAAGGCGCCGGGTCTTGAAATAGTAAGGACAGCAATTTCGTTTTCCACTTCCAAGCGTAAGTTGTTCATGAATAACCCTCCTGTATGTAAAATTAATATGGTTGTGCCGGCAGGACCGGCCTAAGATAATGGTAGTACGCGGACAAAGATTTGTCAATATAAATTCTTGCGGTAACGGGTGGGTGTGGTCCCAAATTTTCGTTTGAACAGGCGGTTGAAATAAGAAAGATTTTCAAATCCGCATGCTCCGGATACCGTCACCACCGTGTCGGAGGAGGCTGACAGCATACGGGCGGCCATGGTCAGACGGTAATCATTGAGGTAGTCGATGAAGGAGACGCCCATCTGCTGACGGAAGAATTTCATAAAGTGGGAACCGGAAAATCCGCACAGCCGGGACATTTCCCGAATGGTGAGCTTTTCCTGATAATGGGTCTCCACATGCTTTAGAATCACCTTCATATGGGCAAGTGACTGGGAGACGGGCCGTGGGGCGGATGCATTCCGGTTATGGCAAAACAGAAGATGGAACAGCTCAAAGAGCTTTCCCTTAATACCCAGAGCGCTTAAGGCGTCTCCATATCCGCTTAATTCATCAATGGCGTCAAGACAGCAGGCCGCTTTGGAATACAAGGGGGAACCCACAGGGATTAAGACGGGCAGGCAATGGCGGTTGTGCATAAGAGGAGCAAAAAACTTCTCGCTGCACAAATCCCCTCCGGCGCTCATGAGCATCCCCAGATGGAAAATGATATTTTCATACTCCATAAAGGCCCCCTCCCACTGCTCGATGGAATGGAGCTGCCCCGGCGTAATCAGCACGATGTCCCCTTCCTCCACCCGGTGTGGGTTAAAATCCACAAAAACCATGCCGGAGCCCTTTTTGATGTAGATAATCTCCATATCATTGTGCCAGTGAAGAGGGACGGAGGCAAAATCTCCGGGAATGGTGCAGGGATAAATATTAAAGGGGAAATGCAAATCTCCGTGGGTTTTCTTTTCCTGTGTGTTTTCGTACTCAAAAATATCCATGTTTTTCTCCAGATTTTGGGAAATTTGATAGTATTGTACTATGTTTCGGACGTATTTTGCAAGATAAGATTGCAAAAAATACATATAATAGTAAAAGAGAAAGGCAGGATGCCCTTTTACGGGAAGCTCTGTCACAGAAGCGGCGGGAAGTGCCGTGATTGTTCCAAGGAGGCCATGATGGAAATCAGAGAAAAATTAGAACGTATTTGCTGCAACAATATTGCAGCCTGCACAGACCAGCAGTTATATGAAGGGCTCTTGCAAATCACCCAGGAGCTTTCGGACAGCAAGGAAGCGGTCAAAGAAACCGGAAAGAAAAAAGTTTACTACATTTCAGCAGAATTTTTAATCGGGAAGCTTTTGTCCAACAACCTGATTAATCTGGGCATCTATGACGAGGTGGAAAAAATGCTGGCCGGGTACGGCAAAAGCCTTTCTGCCATTGAAGAGCTGGAGCCGGAACCCTCCCTGGGCAACGGCGGCCTGGGACGTCTGGCGGCCTGCTTTTTGGATTCCATGGCCACACTGGGCTTAAACGGTGACGGCATCGGCCTTAACTACCATTTCGGACTGTTTTTACAAAAGTTTGAAAATCATATGCAGAGTGAGCACACAAATCCCTGGATGGAGGGGACAAGCTGGCTTAAGAGGACGGAGGTGACTTATCCCATTGAGTTCGGGGGTTTTACGGTGCAGTCCAGGATGTACGACCTTTCCGTGACAGGCTACAACAACCGGACCAACAAGCTGCACCTGTTTGACATTGAGACGGTGGATGAAAATGTGGTGGGTGAAGGCATTTCCTTTGACAAGGAGGATATCTCAAAAAATCTGACCTTGTTCTTATATCCGGATGACAGCGACGATGCCGGACGAAAGCTTCGGGTGTATCAGCAGTATTTTATGGTGAGCAACGCGGCCCGTCTGATTCTTGAGGAATGCGTGGGCAAGGGCTGTAAGCTTTACGACCTTGACCAATATGCGGCCATTCAGATTAATGATACCCACCCCAGCATGGTGATTCCTGAGCTGGTGCGTTTGCTGATGGAGGAAGGAATGCCCATCCACGACGCAATTTCGGTGGTGTCCAAAACCTGCGCATACACCAACCACACCATTTTGGCAGAGGCCCTGGAGAAATGGCCTATGGATTACTTAAATCAGGTGGTTCCACGGCTAATGCCCATCATCCGTGAGATGGATACCCTGGCAAAGCAGAAGTATCCGGGGGAGGATACGGCCATTATCGATAAAAACAATCTGGTGCACATGGCCCACATGGACATCCATTACGGCTACAGTGTCAATGGCGTGGCCGGCCTCCACACCGAGATTTTAAAGAACAACGAGCTGAATCAATTTTATAAAATTTACCCGGAGAAATTCAACAACAAGACCAACGGCATCACCTTCCGCCGCTGGCTGATGCATTGCAACCGGCCCTTAAGCAAATATCTGGATGAGCTTTTGGGAGAGGGCTGGCACAAGGACGGCGGACAGCTGGAGCAGCTGATGGATTATGCAAATGCAGAAGAAGTACTCCAAAGGCTTCTGGATATCAAGCAGGAGAATAAGCGGGCACTGGCCGCTTATCTGAAGGCCACCCAGGGCGTGGAGGTTCCCGAAAATTCCATTTTTGACATTCAGATAAAGCGCCTCCACGAGTACAAGCGTCAGCAGATGAACGCCCTCTATGTCATTCACAAATATCTGGAGATTAAGAGGGGAAAGCTGCCGAAACGTCCCATCACTGTCATATTCGGCGCCAAGGCGGCCCCGGCTTACGTGATTGCCAAAGACATCATTCACCTGATTTTGTGCCTTCAGGAGATTGTGGGCGGGGACGCCGATGTAAGCCCATACCTTAAGGTGGTGATGGTGGAGAACTACAATGTGACCAAGGCAGAGAAGCTGATTCCGGCCTGCGACATCTCCCAGCAGATTTCCCTGGCCTCCAAGGAAGCCAGCGGTACCGGCAATATGAAGTTTATGTTAAACGGAGCTGTCACCCTGGGTACCATGGACGGGGCTAACGTGGAAATCGCCAATCTGGTGGGAGAGGAGAACATTTACATCTTCGGCGAGTCCTCCGATGCGGTCATCAGTCATTATGCAAATGCAGATTATGTGGCCAAGGACTATTATGAGAAGAATAAGGACATTAAGGAGGCCTTGGATTTCACTGTCAGCTCTCCCATGCTCAAGGTGGGCAATAAAGAGAACTTAGAGCGGCTCTATAAGGAGCTTCTAAATAAGGACTGGTTCATGACCCTTCTTGATTTCAAATCCTATGCGGCCAAGCGGGAGGAGGCCTATGCGGCTTATGAGGACCGCAAAGGCTGGGCGAAAAAGATGCTGGTGAATACGGCCAAGGCGGGCTTCTTCTCCTCGGACCGGACCATTGAGGAATATAATCGCGACATTTGGAGATTGTAGCATTTCTGTAAATGTGAAAAGAGCTATGGATAGCTTATAAATTTGCTTCGGATTTTGCTAAGAGGCTGTTGCAAGACGAATGTTTCATGCCAGACATTAATGTTTGGAGGGTATCTGTAAATATCCTGATGAACTTTTCCGTTTTGTCACAGCTTCTTCGTTGTGTGGATGCACAAAGAATTTGTACGTTGCTTCTTGTGTTTTAGAAGGAAATAGGCTACAATGATGTTTATATCACAGGCTTTTATGATTCAGATTAGACACTATAGGAAAGGGAAAAAGAATGAAGCTGACAATTCAAAATTTTTCAAAAATAGCTCATGCGGACATACTTGTAGATGGGATTACGGTAATTGCCGGTGATAATAATACGGGCAAGAGTACCGTGGGAAAAATTTTATTTTCTATGTTTAATTCTCTTTCCAATATTGAAGAAAAAATCTGGCAGCAACGTTTGAGAGAGATAGAAAAAACCAGCAGAATCATGACGAGAAATGTGATTGGACCCAATGGGAGAAATTCTGCATTTTTTATAAAATATTCTTCTGCCCTCAAAAAAGATTTACAAAGCGCAATGAAGGCCAAAGATGAGATAACATATCAGGACATTCAGGAAAGTATTGAAAGAGTGTTTGAATCTGTCAAGTTCTGGGGTAAAGAACTCAGAGAAAGCTTTGAAGAGATATCCGAGGAACTGACGGAAAAAATATTTGCACTGTTAAATTTGCCTGAGGAAATACTTGCTCGTGAAGTGTTGACCGAATATTTCCAGGATGTTTTTAATCAACAAATAAATTCCTTAATTGTTGAAAACAGGATGGCTTTTGTTGCAGCCCATATAAAGAATAAGAAAGTTGCACTCTCTTTTGAAAAAAATGAATGCGTGAGCATTTTGACAGAACTTGCCATCTTGCATAAGGCGGTGTATATCGATAATCCCTTTGTGGTTGATAAGCTTTCCGGAGAATACGATATGAATCGCATGGATGAGCACTTGGCAGGCTTGTTGGAGGGGGAAGACCGGGCAGAAATCATGGATGGTGTGTTTGAACGTGTATTGAACAAAGAAAAGCTGGAGAATATATTTAGGCCGCTCAATACAGTCATAGATGGCAGTATCATGCAACAGCAGGACGGAGAGTTTTACCTACAAAGAGAGGGATTTTTGCATCCTGTTTACTTTGGTAATTTATCAACCGGATTAAAAGCGTTTGTTATCTTGAAAAGGCTGTTGGAGACTGCGGCTTTGAAAGAGAAGGATGTCTTGATTTTGGATGAACCGGAGATTCATTTGCATCCAAAATGGCAGATAGTATATGCAGAGCTTGTCGTCTTGCTACAGAAATCCTTCGATTTATCCATTGTAGTTACAACCCACAGTCCGTATTTTTTAGACGCCATCCACCTCTATTCTATCAAACACAAGATAGACAATAAAACAAATTATTATCTTTCAGAGATGACGGATAATCAGGTGACCATGGAGAATGTGACCGACAATTTAGATTTGATTTATCAAAAGATGTCCACTCCGATTCATGAGTTGGAGACGTTGCGATACGAGTTGAATAACGGTAGTTGAGGTTAGATAAATGACAAAAGACAGAATCGGGCAGTTGACGGATATATTAAGAAAGCATACTAAAAGTGATATCTATAGAAAGCTGTATGACAGCATTATCATGCTGATGGAGTTAAATATTATTCCGGATTTTGATTTTCTGAGAACTCGGACACAGTATATTCTGGTGTACAATTCCGATAAATGCCCATGTGTTCCAAAGTCAGAAGCATTGGGAAGTATTTATGGTCACCATTTAAAACAGGCGGATTCAGAGATAAAAATGTTTGAAATATGGAAGCTGGAGAAGTATCTTTTTAAAGAGACCCATACATATACGAAAGAACTCTTCGATGAACGCTTCATTCAACCTATGGAAGAGATGGAAGCAATGTAATGGCACTCCATCCGCAAAATTGTATAGAACCCTTTTTGCCAGCCTTGACAGAGAGAGTTTTCGGTTTCAGTATTAACAGGAAAAGGGGAATTAAAATGCTTCAGGAAACCATAAAACGTATCGTACCGGCAGACCGCAATGCCATGGAGGCCTGCCAGGCCCATTGGGATGCCATTGCAAAGCCCTTAAGGAGTCTGGGACGGTTGGAAGAGAATATCGTTCAGATTGCCGGAATTCAGAGAACTCCCCAGGTGGACCTTGGGAAAAAGGGCCTGGTCATCATGTGCGCCGATAACGGCGTGGTGGCGGAGGGGGTCA
>CAPNGW010000156.1 GCA_948665105.1 uncultured Lachnospiraceae bacterium | reverse complement strand
ATCCGCGCTTGAGATGTCCCAGAACAGCGAGCGCTTAAGCTGGTCCTTTGAGGAAGTGGACAGTAAGCTTCAGGGCATTATGGTCAACATCTTCCACAATCTGGATGATGCCGCCAAGCGTTACGGCAGGGAGGGCGATTACGTGGTGGGAGCCAATATCGCCGGATTTGAGAAGGTGGCGGAAGCCATGATAGCCCAGGGCGTATAATTGGCTCATATCCCTGAGTGCCGTGGGGGTAAATGTGGGATGTGACGGCATACAGAAAAGCTACGCCCTGTGGGTTTCTATTCCACAGGGCGTATTGTTATGGATTATCTGCTGTATTTTTTCTTTCGGCTGTAAAGAACTGTGCCGGTCAGGGCTGCTGCGGCAATCAGCATAACAGTAATCCAAAGGACGATATTACTGTTATCGCCGGTCCGCGGTAAGGCTGTATTGCTTGTCTGATTATTGTTGGCTGAGGTGCTGGTATCTGTTGTCTCTGTTGAAGGACTTCCGCTTTCGTCGGAGGGATTGGGTGTCGTCCCTGTTGAGGGGCTTTCGCCTTCGTCGGAGGGATTGGGTGTCGTCCCTGTTGAGGGATTTTCGTTTTCGTCAGAGGGATTGGGTGTCGTCCCTGTTGAGGGATTTTCGTTTTCGTCGGAGGGATTGGTTGCCGTCCCTGTTGCGGGAATCTCCACCGCCTCTTTCGCATAACCGCAGACGGAACACTGCTGGTGCTTCGAGCCTGCCTGGGTTTCTGTGGCTTCTTTATCAATTATCCACTCAAAGCTATGGGCGGCTTTATTCAGTTTCGCACCGCACGCACAGGTATTCCAATGACTGTTTTTATCAGAATGCCAACCTGTACCGTCTGCCGTATGCTCCGGAAGCTTTGGTATGCTTGTGTCAGCAAGGGAAATTTTCTTTGTGGCTTCTTTGTCGCTGTAATAGTTATCGCAGCCTTTGCAGTGCCAATATTCTATACTGCCTTCTGCCAAATGCGTTGCCGGTTTTGTATCTGTCTTTACGAGGTTTGTATGGTTGGAAGCGTCTACTGCCCCGTATTTATTGCTGCAGTCCTCACATATCGCCGGAGACGAGCAGGTCGCCCTGCCTCCAGTATGTGTATGCTCGACAATACGGAAATATAAGCTTGCGTTTACAAAATCTGATATATTGGTATCTGCTGCAAAAGGAGAGCCTTCCACTTTCTTTGCGTCTGCTGCGCTGGTTCCCGCGTAGACGTCATACATCGTATTGGGAAGGGAGGCCGCCGGAGTTTTAATGGCAATCAGATTTGGTTTATTATAGCTTCCTCCACCTTGTGTCTCCGTTTCCACAGTAACAGTTCCTGCGACTAAAAGCTTATCTCCAAAGGCTATTGCCGATTGTTTATTGGCTGTTGTGACAGCCTTTATAAAAGCGTCTGTAATTTTGAGATCTTTTTCAGCATATAAAGCGGCAAATGTATAAGAAGCGGCATTCACTGTACTGTTTTCAATGGTCATAGAACCGCCCGCCCAAATTGCAGGATACCCGCTGGCCTTACCGTTGGCAGTTACTGTAACGTTGGAGGAATTTTTAATCGATACATCGCCAGTGGCATATATACCGTTAACTACGACAATATCCACTGTTGAGTTGGAGATATCCATTTCATTTACCCATGCAGACATCCAGCCGGAAACCGTGGTGTTTTCCAGGGGTGCAATCACCGTACTGTCCGTGATGGTAAGCTTCCCATAATTTTTAGTTACTGCATAAAACATATGTCCAGTATCGCCTTTTACGTAAGCCCCATTTTTCACTGTGATATTGCCTGTACTTGAAATCCCCTTGTCATTACTGTTCGTTAGAATCAACGTTATAATTTCCACAGTGACATCGCCTTGTGCATCAATGCATGAGATGTAGCTACTCTGATTAACTCCACTGAGGGTCAATTTTGCATTTTTGCTTCCTGTTATCGTGAGAGGTGCATTGGATTCAATTAAATTTGTTGAACCGGATGTGATTGCCACAGTGCTATCCCCGGATACGTTTATCGTGAATGCCTTGCCTGTATTGTTCCGAATCTGTGTGAGGCTTGCATTGTTCAGTGTCAATGTATTTGTTTTCGCGTCATAAGATACAGCGCCGTTATGTAAAACATCGTCCGCATTGTCTGAAGTAATCTGCGTATTGCCTACCCAGACATCATAGTTTTCAGCCGCAAAAGCCGTTACTGGAAATGCACAAGCACACAACAGCATACATAAAAGTACACTTACCCATTGTTTGATTTTCATTATCTTCTCCTTTGAATTTGTTTTTTGTTTTGGGGTAAAAACGCAAAAAGGCGCATCCCGCCTGTGGAAAATCAGGCAGAATACGTCTTCTGATTTTGTGCAATTTTCAACTTGACAAGAAAAAAGGGCAAAATTAAACTATGCTTGCTTGCTTGCTTGCTTGCTTGCTTGCTTGCTTGCTGCCAGTGCGCCTTTTGCCATCATTTTCGTCAACCCCATTTCTGAATAGAATTCAACAATTATATTCTAACCATGAAACCGGCTGATTGTCAATCTCTTTTCTCAGAAATACACGAATTTCAAGACTACCAAAGACCGTTATTATCGTCATAAAAGGACTTGTTCATCTTAAAACACTCCAGTATAATATATTTGCACATACATAATAGTTAGTTCGAGGGGATATATTTGAAAAATGACAGGACATTTTGGATTTTCTTATATAGGCTTAATATTTTTACTTCTATTATTTATTCCAAACATCATATGGACGAGAAAGCTACCCCGGGGATATACCCCGGAGAGGGAGAATAAACTCCTGGCACTTTTTGAGCGGGTGGGGGAAGTGCTGACCGTAAGCTGTTCACTGGTATTCTCCGACTTTAATATTCATAGGTGGACGGCCTGGTCCTGGTGGCTGCTGGCAGCTTTTCTTCTGATGGCAATGTATGAAGCATGGTGGATACGTTACTTTTGCAGTGAACGGGAGCTTAGGGACTTTTACAGCAGCTTTGCAGGGATTCCCGTGGCAGGTGCAACGCTGCCTGTAATGGCGTTCATTCTGCTGGGCATATATGGAAAAGTTATCTGGATGGTGATAGCTGCTGTAATTTTAGGAATTGGGCATATTGGAATCCATTTGCAGCATTATAAGGAAATATGTCGCTGAGGCGACGCATTTGCGGCGCAGAATTTCGCAAAGCGAAATTCTTTTTCACATCCCCATCCAGCCGTACAGCGGATACAGCGAAAACCATTTTGCAATCTCAAAGCCCAAAAGCTTCAGCAGCATGGGAACTGCCAGAACCAACAGAGCAAAAAATACGGTCTGTGCCTGATTCTTTCTCCATACGGATATTGTCATGGTAATCAGTGTAACCAAAACCACCGACAAAACCTGAGAGAGAGCAAAAAGCAAAATAAAACATAAGATTGGCACAGGAAGGGCAAATCCGCTGAAATGGGGAATACTCTGAGTAGTCGCGCCAAGGCTGTGCATTGGGTAGACAGCGGAAATGCGGTATATGCGGCACAGTATCGGAACCAATGTCAGCAATGCCGCCATCAGAGTGCAAATTGCCGCCTTGTATAACAGGATTTTTCGTTTCCCGGTTTTGGTTGCCCCAATCAGGTAAAGAGAATCGGTTTGATATTCCATGGATATTGCTCCGCTTACGGCAATTATAATTCCCATGGAGAGAATCAAAAAGTCAACCGAAAAAACATCTTCTAAGATACCCATCAGATAAAGGTAGCCGGTATCATAAACAAAGCTGCCGCCATCTGATTTGATATGCTCATACTGCGCTTCCACGCGCTGAAACGCCGGGTAAAATGCCAGCGTCATATTTGCCTGGGATTTCAGGGTCTTTGCCGTATCGGCGCTCAGCTCCCCTGCGCTTACCATTCTGTCAATCTGCTCTATTTCCTGAAGCGCTTCTTCATACCGTGCTTTCTCGGATAAGACAAGGGACTCCTTTTCGTCTGTCAAATCCCCCTCCAACTCCGCCATAATACTTTGATAATACTGTTCACCCACCGACGGCGTGTAGGTGCGGCCAAGACTTTGGTATGCCAACAGAAACGCGAACAACAACAGAATCAGCAATCCACGGCTGGTTATCAGCAGCTTATAGCTTTCATGCCGAAGGATATTGGTATGGGGACGGAAGGGTACGGAGAATGGCAGGCGCAGCTTTCTCACCTCAAAGCTTTGCATCCGGCAGAAAAGCAACAGACTTCCCACAACTCCGGCTATACAAATCAATACTATCAGTGCCAGGGACAAGCTCAGTCTGGATACCGGATATCCGAACACATTAAAATTCAGATATCCGCCGTACAGATTTTCCGTTTTCATCAGTCCCACAGGGCTTAAATATTTAAACACAGAAAATACCGAACCTGCCGGAATCAGATAATACAGCAGTGCGCTTCCGCCAATCATTCCCGCTCCTGCCAGAAACGGCAGAGCTGCGATGCCGGATAATATGCAGAAAATAGTCAGCACTGCGCCGATACCAAACAATATAAAGGCCTTTGTCAGTATGGAAAGCAGAATATACCCCAATATGCTGATGGGCAGGCTGCTTTCCGTAAAGACAGCCATCGACTGCAAGGCTGCACCCGGATGAAACCACCCGGCGCTGAATCCTAAAAATGCAATACTGGCTGTATAGAATAAGGCTGTCAACACAACACAGTGCATAAAAAGCGCTGCCAGCTTCGCGGCAATGCTGTGCAATACACCGTGCTTTGTGCTGCGGGTAATGAAAAACAGCTTTTTGTCTTTTTCCTCGGTGATTAGAGTGCCCACAAACAGCATCATGCCAAGTACCAGCAGAAGATCAATCCAGACGCCCTGCATGGCAGATGTGAGCTCCTTTGACGGCGTGAAGCGTATATTGCCATCAGTCAACCCGGCGTAATCCGCCGCACTTTTTTCCAGGTTGCGTGAGCTGTAGGTATCCTTTCCTTGTCCTTCGAAAATGGATATCCCGCCCAGAGTGTCCTTATTCTCCTGGATGGATTCCAAATACTTCCCATAGCCTGACACCTTCTGCTGTTCGTTATAGACCTCATCGATAAAGGCTTGTTCCTGCTCCAGGGAAGCCGTGAATTTCAGATAGTTCCCTCGCTGATACAACTGGTAATACTTTTCAAATACGCCGGGATTGCTTTGCAGTTCCTGCTCTGCCAGAATGCTTCCCATTTCATTTTGAAAGGACTGCATGGCCAGAATATTCTGCACAAAGCAAACGCCATCCAGCTTTTCTTTTAATTCGGCAATATAGTCCCCTTTTTCCACTTCATTCTTTCCGGAAAGCTCTGCACATAGGGTTTTATAGGCAGAAAGCGGCGGTGTTTTTTCATTTGGCAAGGTAGTATACCATAGCAGGAAGAGATGAATCAGAAGAAGTACGCATACGGATAAAAGAAAGCTGCGTTTTCTCCATATTTTGCTTAATTCAAAGGGAATCAGTGGAAGCATAGCACTCCTCCTCTCCGAAAATGTGCATATAAACCTCTTCCAGATTCCGGCTTTTGCCGTATTTTTGGCAGAGATTCTCCACCGTATCTCTGTCAATGATATTACCGGAGCGGATTAAGAGGATTTCCTTGGCAATCGGTGCAATGTCAGACACCACATGGGTAGAGACAAGAATAATTTTATCTCCGGCAAGGGTTTTGATTTGCTCCCTAATGCGCACCCGTTCCTTGGGATCAAGTCCTGCCGTGGGCTCATCCAGCACAATCAGCTTTGGGTGACCTAAAATCGCCTGGGCAATCAGAATTCGTTGCTTCATACCGCCGGAATAGCCGCCAATGGCTCTGTCCGCGGCCTCCTGCATATTCACATAGGAAAGCACCCGCTGGATTTCACTGTGCACTTCTTTTTTAGGGATTCCCTTGAGCGCTGCCATATAGGACAGGAAACGCCTGCCGGAAAAGCTGTTATATAGCCCCTGCTGCTGGGGAGCATATCCAATCAGACTGCGAAAGCTCTCGCCCAGCTTCCGTATGTCGGCGCCGTCCCAGTGGACGCTGCCTGCCGTGGGCTTGAT
>CAPNGW010000155.1 GCA_948665105.1 uncultured Lachnospiraceae bacterium | reverse complement strand
TGGCATCCGTGCCATTATCAATCTGGTAGTCAATCATCTCCTCCAGCTTGTCATAATTTACCTGATAATTGTCTTTCATGGGCGTCACGATTGCCACGCCGGCTCCTTTAAAAAGCGCCATATTTTTCCCTCCTGTGTAATAATTCAATAGGAAAGTATTTCCTATTGAACAAAAAGAGCCGCATTCCTCTGGAAGCGGCTCAAAGATTCACAATATAAGACAGACATGTCCGTTGTCCTCATTCTTCGATAGCGCCCCATCTATTACTAGATGACAGTCATATGGTTCTTCACCATATGCCCAAGCAGCCTCGTCTAAGGTACGAAGGCCCTTTCGGCGTTCTCCCCCTTCTCCTACCATCTTCTGTGCCTTCCACATCCGATAAGATACTCATGAATCACGCAACCTCTATCTGTACTCTATTGTTTTAACAGACATTAATATAGCACTTCTCATTATGGTTGTCAATGGTCAATTCAACCCTTTTCTGTCTGAATCTCATAGATCTCATCCGCGTACTGGCTGACACTTGCATCCATCATCCATCCGGTGAATATAATCTCCGTGTCCTCGGACTTGGCCGAAAGCAGGGAATTAAGCTCCGCCCCTGTGATGACCTGCTTGTCAAAAAGCCCCAGAAATTCATCCAGGATCAGCACATTACACTCCCCGGTCTGCAGCACCTTTTTCGCAAAGTTCAGACCGTTCTTAATGTTCATGGATTCTTCTTTTTTCTCTTCCTCGGAGAGATTGTCATAGTTCTCCAGAGACTTTTCAAACCGGAACAATTTGATTTCCGGCTCCAGACGACGGAAAAAGGCGGTTCTGTCATCGTTCTTTCCCTTCAGGAATTGAATGATAATCACCGATTGCCCCTGACTTGCCAGCCGAAGCGCATGCCCAAACGCTACGGCTGTCTTTCCCTTTCCGTCTCCGTAATAAACCAAAACCTTTCCCTGAGCCATCCTGACACCTCTGCTTTCTTAGATGAAATAAATATCTGTGGTTCTTTTCCAGCTTTTCTTAAAAATACCACAGATTATGAAAAAAAGCAAATATTTTACAACGGTTCAGCTACTCTATATATTCAATTTTACTTACGGAAACCTCGTAAGCCACGCGTTTTTGCGCCTCATTTTCTGTTATCTTCTTTAAATACTCACGGCTCTGGATTCTCCCGAATACCTGCACGTGTCCGCCGATTTCAAATCCGGAAGCATACCGGGCATTCCTGCCCCAGCAGATGCAGGGAATGTAATCACTCTTGCCATAGGAGCGGTTCACGGCAATCAGAAGATCCGCAATCTCCCGGCCCAAAGGTGTTTTCCGGTAGATGGGTTCCTTGCATATGTATCCGTCCAGAAAGATTTCGTTGCTCTTATCGCCCTCCGGCATCTCCTCCACAAAGGTGAGCTCCCGGACAAATACGGAAAGCACCAGCCTGTTTTTCTTCTCCTCATGTCGGTTGTAAGAGCGGAACTGTCCGCTGACGCAGATAATCTGCCCTATGTAGTTCTGTTCCGTGTTAATGAGACGCTCGGAAACCATTAAGGGAATGAAATCAGAGTAGTTGCTTAGCCGGTTGACGGCCACATCCACCATGTAGAAGCCTTCCCCAAATACCTCGTGACTGTATCTGAAATCGGATACAATTTCACCTGTGATAGTTACCTGATTGTTTTCAAAAATTTTATCTGCCATGAATTGTTTCTCCTTCCTCTCGCCTGTTCTCTTTTATGACAGGCCTTTTGTACCTCGACGGCATATCGATTCACTGTGCATTAATATGAATATTCCTTCATAACAGGCTTTAGAACCTGTTATTTTATCCATTACCAGCAAAGAATAACAAAATGAAAAAAAGAAATTTCGCACTTCATGTCGACAGTGAAACCATTACTTCGTCCTCTTTTCAAGAAATTTGCTCTTTACGAAACAAACCTTTTTCGATACAATAACCCTATCATCTAAAAGAAAAGAGGAAATTTTTATGGCACAAAATCCAATCGTCACTATTGTAATGGAAAACGGCGACACTATCAAGGCCGAATTGTATCCGGAAATTGCACCAAACACTGTCAATAACTTCATTCATTTGATTCAGAACCATTTTTACGACGGCCTCATCTTCCACCGGGTCATTGGCGGCTTCATGATTCAGGGTGGATGTCCCGAAGGCAGCGGCATGGGCGGTCCCGGCTACGGCATTAAGGGTGAATTTGCCCAAAATGGCTTCGAGAACGGCTTAAAGCACCAGTCAGGCGTGTTGTCCATGGCCCGCTCCATGGCTCCCGATTCCGCTGGCTCCCAGTTCTTTATCATGCACAAGGACTCTCCTCATCTGGATGGAAGCTATGCCGCCTTTGGAAAAGTGGTGGATGGAATGGAGTTTGTAAATAAGATTGCAGAGACTGCCACGGACTACTCAGATAAGCCCATGGAGCCTCAGGTAATGAAGCAGGTGACTGTGGAAACCTTCGGGACAGATTACCCGGAACCGGAGAAGTGCTGATTCCGGGAAATATTCAAACTGTCACAATCAGGGTGTCATATCCCATTTCCCGCAATCTCTGCTGCAGAGACGTCGCCATCTCCAGGGTGGGCTCAATTCCCACGATTACAGCATAATAGGGGCCTTCCTTCCG
This sequence comes from uncultured Lachnospiraceae bacterium, assembly GCA_948665105.1. Taxonomy (GTDB): domain Bacteria; phylum Bacillota; class Clostridia; order Lachnospirales; family Lachnospiraceae; genus 14-2. The sequence continues at coordinate 3,413 of CAPNGW010000155.1, read as the reverse complement.
GACCTGTACCGTGTATCCCAAATCCTGTAATTGCTCCTGCAAATACAGGGCATTGGACTCGTACTGGAACAGTCCCACCTGAACACCGTAATTTCGGGGCCGCTGTCCCTGGGCTTCCTGAATGCCCTGTTGGATACCGGTGGCGATGGCGTCGGCAATCTCATTGAATTTTTCATCAAAAAGCTGGTTGTCGGCATCCGTGTTGATAAAGCCCACCTCCACCAGGACCGCGGGCATGTTGGTGCGGCGAAGCACCACCAGCCCCGGGCGTTCTTCTATCCCCAGATTCTTAAAGCCTACTTCCTCCAGCTGACTGTTAATGGCATTTGCGATGTCATTGACCACCCGGTTCTCCTGATAGACCAGTGTCTGTACACCGCTATAAGTATTGGGATTGGGGCTGGAATTCCGGTGCAGTGATACAAAGTAGTCTGCGCCCGTGGCGTTGGCAATCTGTGCCTTTTCATAGGGCGATGCATATTCGTCCGTAGTTCTCGTGTAGTATACCTCAAAGCCCCTCTGATTAAGCAGCTCTCCCACAGCCAGGGCAAGCCTTAGTACATCGTCCTTTTCTCTCCGGCCCTGATAGGTGGCGCCGTTGTCGAATCCGCCGTGGCCGGCATCAATTACGATACTGGTTGCCATAGTTCCTCCAAGTTTTCCGTCCCTTTATTATATGCCCTGACTTTCGATAGTTTCCTGTTTTTACATTTTACCCCTGGAAGTACTTTCGTGTGATACGTGTTTTTATATACTATATAAACTGGTATATATTACTTTGACACAGAGAAAAGGCCTCCCGGACAAGTTGTAGGAAAATATTGCATATCCCGGTTAAACGTGTTATGATAGTCAAAAGTAATCATTCTGCAAGGAGGTTTTTATGGGAAACTACATTATTACGACTGACACTACAGCAGATTTGCCTGAGTCATATATACAGGAGCAGAAGCTTGGCATCATGTCTCTCTCTTACACAATAGATGGTGAAACCTATGACCGCAGCCATGAGCTGCCAGTAAAGGAATTTTACGCCAAGATGCGGGCAGGCTCCATGCCCACCACCTCACAGGTGAACCCTGACGGCGCCAAGGAGGTATTTCTTAAGATGATGGAGGAGTACGATGCGGACATTCTGCACATCGGATTTTCCTCCGGCTTAAGTGGAAGCTGCAACAGCGCATTTATCGGCGCAGCAGAGCTTAAGGAGGAGTATCCCAGCCATCGTGTGGTGGTCATCGATTCACTGGCCGCCTCCCTGGGCGAAGGCCTTCTGGTGCACAAGGCCCTGGAAAATCAGAAAAAGGGCATGACCCTTGAGGAGAACGCCAAATGGCTGGAAGAAAACCGGCTCCATCTGGTACATAATTTTACCGTGGACGATTTATTCCATCTGCACCGGGGCGGACGTGTCTCCAAGACTGCCGCCGTCATCGGAACCATGATTAACCTAAAGCCCGTCCTTCACGTGGACAATGAGGGTCATCTAATCCCCGTGGCCAAGGTGCGCGGCCGGAAGAAATCCCTGATTGCCCTGGTGGACTCCATGGAGAAGCAGATGGGCTCCTATCGGGACCAGAACGATATCGTCTTCATCAGTCACGGCGACTGTGAGGAAGAGGCCCAATATGTGGCTGACCTGGTCAAGCAGCGCTTCGGCATCGAAAGCTTCCTGGTGAACCATGTGGGTCCCACCATCGGCGCCCATTCCGGTCCCGGAACCATGGCGTTGTTCTATATGGGCGAGTACCGGTAGGCTTTTGTTCTATTAGGAAATGGCATTCTCTGACGGGATACCATATATCCGAGACAGAAAGACCCGGGCAGGTTCTCTCTTTAAGAGTTCCTGTCTGGGTCTTTTACTAATCCCTGTGCTCCTCCGACGGCGCTAAGGAAGTGATGATTGAATCAGCGCTTCCTTAAATAAACTTCACCGCCGTGCCGTAAGCCATAATCTCTGCGGCTCCCTGCATCACCGCCGCGGAGCTGTACCGCACATTGACGATGGCATCCGCTCCCATTGCCTGCGCGTCCTCCACCATCCGTTTCGTGGCCAGTGCCCGGGCCTCATTCATCATATCGGTATAGGCCTTAAGCTCACCGCCCACCAGAGTCTTGAAGCTCTGGGTAATATCCCGCCCAATGTTCTTGCTCTGAATGGTACTGCCCTTCACCAGGCCAAGCATCTCAAATTCCTTCCCGCTGATATAATCAGTACTTACTAAGATCATCTTCCTCACCACTCCTTATCTCCTGAATTCTTTCCACAGTTACAAACACCAAAACTCCAATGAACACCAGCGGCACCACTCCCAGTAAAATCTTCATCAGAGAGAACATGGGAAGCCAGAGTAAAACCCCCAGAAACAACGCATAGTACAAAACAGAAACCGCCGCGATTACCACCGGTGCAATTATCTTTTTCCTGTGTTCCTTTTCCATGGGCATCTCCCTCCTTCTGCACTACTGTATTAATACAATTATACACCCAAAATTCACAGACGTCAACTGCTATTAAAAAAATCTTAAGAAACTTCCAACAATATTTTCCTTTTTTCCGATATTTTCTATGCTATACTAGGTGTACTAACCAATCTAGTACAGTCAGGAGGAATGATATTGATACAACTGGATTACCGCAATGCCAAACCCATATACGAGCAGCTCAAGCAGGGACTTAGGCGGCTGGTGATATCCCAGGCAATACTGGCCGACGAAAAGCTTCCTTCCGTCCGTGAACTGGCCGCACACCTGGCCATCAATCCCAACACCATCCAGAGGGCTTACCGGGAGCTGGAAAGCGAAGGGTATCTTTACTCCCTTCCGGGAAAAGGCACCTTTGCCGCAGGAGGAAGTGTTGGAAAAGAAGAGCGAAAAACAGAACTCTTCCACTGCTTTGACGAGGTGGTGTCAGAGCTTTTATATCTTTCCGTTCCATCCGTAAGCCTTAAAGACCGCATTCATTATCTGGAAGAAGGAGGTATCAATCCATGATTCAGGCAGAAAACCTTGTGAAGTACTTTGATCGCTTCCTGGCCCTTGACCATACCCACATGCACGTGCCCAAGGGCTCCATATACGGTCTGGTGGGACCTAACGGCGCAGGCAAATCCACCATAATACGTCACATCACCGGCATTTACCGCCCGGATGAAGGCACCGTGCTGGTGGACGGCGTTCCCGTCTATGAAAATGTTGCCGCCAAGAGCAAAATTGCTTATATCCCCGATGATTTATTCTATTTCCTGCCGGCAGACACCCTGGAAATGAAGCAGTTCTACCGGGGCCTTTACCCGGAATTTGATATGGACCTGTTTGAAAAGCTTCGGGAATTCTTTCCGGCCATCGACGTAAAGCGCAGCATCCGCCGGCTGTCAAAGGGCATGCAGAAGCAGGTGGCCTTCTGGCTGGCC
>CAPNGW010000154.1 GCA_948665105.1 uncultured Lachnospiraceae bacterium | reverse complement strand
CTTCCTGGTGGTGGCAAACCAGGAGCGGGAGAAGCTGGGCCTTGATAACCCGGTGGTGCATGACACGGATATGGCCATTCAGGTGGCGGTGGAAGCCATCCGCAGGCTGATTCGTGAAGACCAGGAACAAGAACAATAACAGGAGGACTACAAAATAATGAATCCAAGTGAAGTTTTAAAACACGTTGACCATACCTTACTGCTCCAGCCCTCTACCTGGGAAGAGATTAAGCAGATTTGTGACGATGCCATTGAATATCAGACTGCTTCTGTGTGCATTCCCCCAAGCTTTGTAAAAGAGGCCAGCGATTATGTACAGGGAAAGATGGCAGTCTGCACGGTCATCGGGTTCCCCAATGGATATATGACCACCAGGACAAAGGAGTTTGAGACCAAGGACGCCATTTTAAACGGCGCTTCCGAAATCGACATGGTCATCAACATCGGCTGGCTGAAGGATAAGAGGTATGATCTTATTGAGGAGGAAATCCGCACTTTGAAGGCAGCCTGCGGGGACAATATCCTCAAGGTAATTATTGAGACCTGTCTTCTTACTGAGGAAGAGAAAATAAAGATGTGTGAGATTGTCACCAATGCCGGTGCGGACTATATTAAGACCTCCACAGGCTTTTCCACAGGGGGAGCCACCTTTGCAGACATTGAGCTGTTTGCAAAGCATATTGGACCCAATGTGAAGATGAAGGCGGCCGGTGGAATCTCCTCCATGGAGGATGCCGAGAAATTCCTAAGCCTGGGAGTAGACCGCCTGGGAACCAGCCGTATGATTAAATTAGTGAAAAATGAAAACGCTTCCGGCTATTGATAAGGAAGCAGAGGTATTTTATGGACAAGAATCAAATCGAAAAGATGATAGAGACGGCGATTGAACAGCTTAGATTTTCTTATACGCCTTACTCCGGCTTTAAGGTGGGCGCAGCCCTCCTTGCCAAGGACGGAAAGATTTACACCGGATGCAACATTGAAAATGCAGCTTACACCCCCACCAACTGCGCGGAGCGCACTGCCTTTTTCAAGGCAGTCAGCGAAGGAGTCACAGAGTTTGAGGCCATCTGTGTGGTGGGGGGAAAAGACGGGGTGCTGACAGAGTATGCGGCGCCTTGCGGCGTGTGCCGGCAGGTGATGATGGAATTCTGCAACCCAAAGACCTTCCAGGTGATTTTGGCTACCGGCAAGGAGCAGTATGATATTTACACCTTGGAGGAGATTCTTCCTCTGGGATTTGGGCCGGCAAATCTATGCTAGCAATGAGGTGAAAGGAAATGAAAAAATATAAGAGAATTTTTGTAATCGTGCTGGATTCCCTGGGAATTGGGGCCATGCCGGATTCCCCGAATTTTGGAGACCAGGATGTGGACACCTTCGGACATATTCTGGAGAAAATGGGGAGCCTTGACATTCCAAACCTGAGAAACCTTGGCATGCTGAATCTTCATACAGCCGGAGCCATGGAGGGCGTGGAGAAGCCCCTGGGACGCTATACCCGTCTGGGAGAGATCAGCAATGGCAAGGACACCATGACCGGACATTGGGAAATGATGGGAATTAAGACGGAGAAGCCATTTCAGACATTTACGGATACGGGATTTCCCCCGGAACTGATTCAGGAGCTGGAAAAGCAGTGTGGCAAACGGGTAATTGGAAACAAGAGCGCCAGCGGCACGGAGATTATCGATGAGCTGGGGGAAGAGGAAATTAATACCGGAGCCATGATTGTATACACATCGGCAGACTCTGTATTACAGATTTGCGGGAATGAAGAGACCTTCGATTTGGAAAATCTGTACCGTTGCTGTTCCATTGCCAGAGAAATCACCATGAAGGATGAGTGGCGGGTAGGGCGTATCATTGCAAGGCCCTATGTGGGCAGGAAGAAGGGTGAATTCCGCCGTACCAGCAACCGTCATGATTACGCCTTAAAGCCCACCGGCCCCACTGCCTTAAACGCATTGAGGGGCGAAGGACTGGATGTGATTGGCGTTGGAAAGATCAACGATATTTTCTGCGGGGAAGGCATTACGGAAACGTACCACTCCAACAGCTCCGTTCATGGGATGGAACAGACCATAGAGGTTTGTAAAAAGGACTTCCATGGGCTCTGCTTTGTGAACCTGGTGGATTTTGACGCGTTGTGGGGGCACCGCAGAAATGTGGAGGGCTATGGCAGAGAGATTGAGAAATTTGATAAAAATCTCGGGGTACTTCTTAAGGAGCTTAGGGAGGATGATTTGCTGATTCTGACGGCAGACCATGGAAATGACCCCACCTACAGCGGAACGGACCATACCAGAGAGTACGTGCCCTTTGTGGCCTATGCAAAGACAATGGAGAGCGGAGGAGCGCTGGAGCCGGAAGATACCTTTGCTGTGATTGGAGCAACGGTGGCGGATAACTTTGATGTAGCTATGCCCCAGGGAACCATCGGCACATCCATTTTGCATAAGCTGGTCTGATATAAGGGGAAGAATGAGCTTGAGAAAAGAAAAAATACTCAGAATGGTTCTTGCCTTTGTGGGAATTTTGTTCATAGGTACAGGTGTGTCATTCAATGCGTCGGCGGCTCTTGGGAACGACCCCATCGGAATTGTATATGATGGAATTCGAAGTGCGGCAGATTTTTCCCCGGAGCAGCTGGGAATGACCTCAAATGTTGTAAATATTGTGCTGATTATCCTGGTTTTTATTACAGGGAGACGTTATGTGAACGTGGGAACGTTGATTTATCTGCTTCCTTATGGGATTGTGGTTGATTTGGGAACAAAGCTTTACCATGTAATATTCAAGACACAGTCCCTTCCCTTCCAGATAACGGGTGCGGCCATTGGATGTCTGATGCTCTATGCAGGAGCGGCAATGTTTATTACGGCAGACATTGGAGTTGACCCCTTTACCGGAGTGGTTATGGTATTGAAGGACAGGCTTCACAGGGAATACCGTATTGTGAAGGTCTGCTTTGACATTGGCTGTATAGTGCTGGGCGCCCTACTGGGAGGAAAGCTGGGTGTAATCACCATCCTGACCGCAATTACGGCGGGACCTGTTATTCAGTTTCTGGCAAAAATTATGGGCAAGCTGTGGAAAAAGGAAGAAACAGGAAGGTGATAAGGAGGAAGATACATGGAAGACAGATATTTATACCGCGCACTGCCCTTTATCAGGGACATCGATGATGCCCGAAGAGAGCAGTTTGAGGTATATTTCCGCAATGCACCGCTGTGGATTTTAGATGCGTTTCAGGTGGAGGAGCTGGACAAGGGCGTTACCTTTGTACGGGAGAACGAGCCGGCGGACACTATATTTTTTATCGTGAAAGGACTTATAAAGGCGACAGATTATCGTGTTTTCGGTGTATCCTATGATTTTATGACCTTTGACAAAGTGCATGCTTTTGGCGGGATGGAATTTATTATGGATTTGGACGTATACCGTACAACTCTTCGCACGGTGACAAAATGTACCATTGCAAAAATTCCCCGGTCAAAATTTGAAAAATGGATGTATTCGGATATCCGGGCGTTAAAGCATGAGGCAAAGCTGGTGGGAGAATACCTGCTGGAGGAGGGAAGAAACAGCAGACTGTTCCTCTTTATGCAGGGCTCAGACAGGCTGGCATTGCTGTTTGTGGAACGCTATGAACGATATAGCAGACAAGGACTGCTTCATGTGAAAGGCGGCCGACAGGATTTGGCCGACGAGACAGGGATGTGCTTAAAGAGTATCACAAGAGCAGTGAAAAAGTTTACGGATGAAGGACTGATTACAAAGGAAGGAAATCGGATTCTGATAGACAAAAAGCAGTATGAGGGACTCAAAAGGGTTGTGGCATTAAAAATTGACAGAGGATAAAAGATAAAAAGAATAGAAGGAGGAATGCAGCTATGAATGAAGTTTATGAGAAACTACAGAAATGCCTGAGCAGTGTGCGGGAGAAAACAGATTTCAAACCTGAAGTGGCCCTGATTCTGGGGTCCGGCCTGGGGGATTATGCAGACGGAATCCAAATTGAGGCCACGGTGGATTACACGGACATTGAAGGATTTCCCACCTCAACGGTGGCCGGGCATAAGGGAAGATTCGTGTTTGGCTATGTAAATGAGGTTCCGGTGGTTATCATGCAGGGAAGAGTCCACTACTATGAGGGCTATCCCATGTCGGACGTGGTGCTTCCCACCCGGCTGATGGGCATGATGGGAGCAAAGAAGCTGTTTTTGACCAATGCTGCCGGCGGGGCCAACTACCATTTCCAGCCCGGGGACTTTATGCTGATTGCAGACCATATCACTGCGCTGATTCCAAGTCCCTTGATTGGTGCTAACATTGATGAGCTGGGTGTCCGGTTCCCGGATATGAGTGAGGTGTACAGCAAGCGTATGCGGGAGATTATAAGGAAAGAGGCGCTGGGCCTTGGGATTCCGCTGAAAGAGGGTATTTATGTACAGTTCACAGGGCCTGCCTATGAGACTCCGGCAGAAATCCGCATGGCAAGAAGCCTTGGAGGCGATGCGGTTGGCATGAGTACCGCCTGCGAAGCTGTTGCGGCACGGCATATGGGAATGGAAGTGTGCGGTATTTCCTGTATCACCAACCTGGCGGCCGGAATGTCCCTTACGAAGCTTGACCACAAGGAGGTTCAGGAGACGGCGGACCGGGTGGCCGGACAGTTTAAGAAGCTGGTGACGGCGGTGGTAAGCAGCATCTAATATTTCTGATTCTGGAGGAAGAAAAAGCTCCCTCTGGCAAAATAAGAAACAGGCGTTAAAAATTTGAGGAAAGGCAGCTTTTAGAAGATGGACAGGATAAATAAGAATACAGATCCCCAAAAAAGGAATCAACGAATCCGGTTGGTGGTATCCGCATGTCTTGTGCTGGTTATCCTCATTAGCGCCGGGGTGCTTATTGCACGCCAGGTAAGGCGACAGCGTGTCGAGACGGAATATGAGAGTCTTAAGGAGCCCCTTACTGAGACTGCTCAGGAGGAGAAGCCGGATAAAAAGCCGGAAAAGGATGTGGAGGAAACAAAGCAGGAGCCGGAGCCAGAGGAGCTCTATGGAGAAATCCCCCAGGTGGATTTTGAGAAGCTGTGGGAGCGGAACGAAGATGTCTGTGCATGGATCTCAATTCCGGGGACAATGGTAGATTATCCTGTGCTTCGAAACGGTTCCACCCAGGACCCCTACGACGCTTATTATCTGGATCACACCATAGACAAAAGCCAGGGGCTTCCGGGGGCCATCTATATGGAGCCCTGTAATTCCGGGGAGTTTACGGATTTCAATACGCTTCTTTACGGGCATAATATGCGTAACGGAACCATGTTTGGGGAGCTTCACAAGTATGCAGATGCAGATTTTTTTGAGGAAAATGATGAAATCTATGTCGTTACCCCAAAGGAGACGCTGATTTATCAAATCTTCGGCGTAGTGGAGTACGATGACCGGCATATCATGGCAGGCTTTGATTTTGATTTGGATTCCCAGCGTCAGGCGTTTCTTGATTCACTGAAAGAGAATGAGGGTGAGGGAGACATTTTCCGGGAGGATACCAAGGTTTCTGCCGACAGCCGGATGATAACCCTGTCCACCTGCATTTCAGGAGCCGACACCAAGCGTCTGCTGGTGACGGGGGTGCTGGTGCACCACAGGGCGTCAGATGAAGAGAAGCCCTGACTGCTTTAAAATAGGGCGTCTGACCAGGGGAAATACTGATTGCTCTACATTATACGGGTACCTGCGCTTTTATGCGCATAGCTATAAATCTAAAAAAGGAGACGATGATTATGAAGAATTTCTGGAAACACAAATTATTGGCCGGTTTTTTGGCGATTGCATTGGCAATTTCCATGCTTCCGTCCAACCTTACCGTCATGGCGGCGGGAGCGGGAGAGGCAGTGATCCTCTACACCAATGACGTTCACGGTGCCATTGACAACTACGGCGCCATTGCCGCTTACGGCGTGCAGATGGAGGCGGAGGGTTATAGGACCTTCACAGTGGACGCAGGAGACGCTGTGCAGGGTGAGGTTGTGACCAGCCTTACGGACGGAGGGGCTGCAGTGGAT
>CAPNGW010000153.1 GCA_948665105.1 uncultured Lachnospiraceae bacterium | reverse complement strand
GCCCAGGGGGTGCGCTTTTTGCACCCGTTGTCCACAGGCTTTTGAGCGATGCCATAAGGAGGTGCCTGTGCTCAAGGACGCAGGGGATGGGCATTATGCAGCCTGCTTTTGCCTGTAGGTTAATATATTTATGACAATGGAAAGTTTGCAGAGCGCACTTTCTGTTGCCTGGAAAGGAATGTGTTTTATGATAAAATTTGATGAAAATAAGCAGAGGGAAAGTGTAAACGGCGCTTTGGCGTTGCGGCCTCTCATTGAGCAGTATGTGGATGAGATTACCAGGAAGGGAATCAGGAATGTATGCTTTTTGGGAATCGGAGGCACCTACGCTTCCGCATTGCAGGTGGAATGCCATATAAAATCTCACAGTGCGTATCCGGTGTGCGTTGAAAATGCGGCATACTATACGCATACGGGGAACCGAAACCTGGGGGAAGGAACTTTGGTGGTGTTTTCTTCCGTATCCGGAACGACCTTTGAGGTAATGGAGGCGGTTACGGCTTTAAGGAGCGCAGGCGCTGTCATATGGGGATTTGTGGACGTGGCGGACAGCCCCCTTGCTGAAATGTGCGACTATTTGATTAGCTACCCTATGAATGAACAGTTGAAATTCTTTATGCTGGCAGACCGGCTGATGTACCTGGCAGGCGATTTTGAAGATTACAGTGAGTATTATCAGGAAATGGACAGGCATCTTGCGCAGGCCCTGATTGACGTAGAAAAATCTGCGGATGCTTTTGGCGAAAGCTTTGCCAAGAAGCATCACGGGGATTCCATGCATTACTTTATAGCAGCAGGCAATCAATATGGCGCGGCGTACTCCTATGCCATGTGCTACTGGGAAGAGCAGCACTGGCTGCGCACAAAATCAATTCACGCGGCCGAGTTCTTTCATGGGACACTGGAGATTGTGGAGGAGGATACGGCGGTCACCCTGTTTTTGGGGGAGGATGCGGAACGACCCCTGGCGGAGCGCGTTGCAGGATTTTTGCCCAAAATATGTAACAACTATACACTGGTTGACACCAGGGATTATACCCTTTCCGGAATCAGTGATAAGTACCGGGGAAGAATTTCCCATCTTGTGATGCATGCCATAACCCAGCGGATGGATGGACATATCGAAGCGTTAAACCAGCATGATATGACCATCCGCAGATACTACCGTAAAATGGAGTATTGATGAGGGGAATAAAGCCTTAAGACAGCAGGGAGGTATGCTCATATGGGATACGTGCAGGCGCGGGTGCGCCTTTTAAAAGAACAATACAGTGCTCTGAGGCAAAAGGAGTTTACAACTGCAGCTTCGCCATATGAATGTTATCTGCCGATGAAGGACGGTGTCTCCCTTCGGACAGTGATTTACAAACCTGTGGAAGGGGGGCCCTTTCCCACAATACTTATGCGCAGCTGCTATCCGGCAGATGAGAGCATTTATCAGACGCATGGGCTGGAATACAGTAAGCGTGGATTTGCATTTGTCTATCAGTATTGTCGCGGTACCGGTGGCTCAGAAGGGAAATGGACGCCTAACATACATGAGCGTGACGATGGCTATTGTACCCTGCAATGGATGGAAGAACAGCCATGGATAGACTGCATTGGCTATTATGGCTGTTCTTATCTGGCACTGACCGGATGGGCCATTGCAGATATTGCGACGGATAAAGTCAAAACATTGTATCTCACACACTATGGAACGGACCGGTTTGTCTCAGCATATGCCTCGGGGTGCTTTCGCCAGGATGTGCTGACCTCCTGGGCCATGGAGAATGCAGGGCAGCCCGTGGACGCTGATTTTTATGAAAGTGCGGCCTATTGTCCACAGATTCGTGTGGATGAAGACCTGTGGGGGTGCCATCTGCCTTGGTATCGCGATTGGATCAGCCATACGGACCGCAGTGACTCCTATTGGAACAAGGGATTCTGGCATGAGTTACAGCACATACCGGAAGGAATACAGGTGCCTGTCTATATTGGCGAGGGATGGTATGACCACCATCTGGGGAGTGCACTGCGCACCTGGCAGTCGCTGTCCGAGAGAAGCCGTGCTCACAGTACCCTGCGCATTGGTGCATGGAATCATGATTTCGGCTTCTGCACACCCGGTATGAAGACGGAGCATTTGGAAAATAACGATGTAGAAACTGCATTCCGCTGGTTTACCACCCTTTTGAAGAAAAAGCAGCTTCCCAAGCCTCAGGTTTCCGTATACGTAATCGGCGGTGATTTTTGGAAAGAAGTAAAAAGCTTCCCCTTTGCTGTCAGGGAAGAGAAGGAAGTCTGGCTGACACCGGACAAAAAATTAAATGAAGATATGAATTTTCAAACTGGTAGCCTCAGCTTTTGCTATAATCCAAAGGAACCTGTATGGTCTCACGGTGGGGAGGCCTTGCTGTATTCCTGGGATGATATTGGCAGTCTGGAACAGCCCCCTTGTGACTGGCGAAGTGATGTAATCAGCTTTACCTCCCAAACGCTGAAAGAATCTATGACAATACTGGGGACTGTCAAAGTTATACTTTATGTGTCATCGGATGCAGAGGATACAGCGTTTACTGCAAAATTAATGGAAATGCGGGAAGATGGAACATCCCGCCATGTCCGAAGCGGGATATCCACGTTGGCGTACCGCTTTGGCCCTGAGAGCCGCTGCACATATACCCCCGGTGAAACAGTGGAGCTTTCCATAGATTTTTGGGACATTGCCTGGGAATTTCCGGCGGGGGCACAATTGAGACTGGATATATCATCCTCCGATTTTCCTCAATATTCTGTTCATTCTAATTTTGCAGGAATCTGGTCATGGCAGAAACACAGTAAATGTGCGCGGCAGGTAATTATGTGCGGCAAAAATCATCCCTCACGTATGATACTTCCATTATGCTAAAAAAGGCTTTTCCAAAGATTCTGTCGTATATTTGTGAGGTTATGAGGGTGGATTGGAGTATGAGATGAGAATAGGTATGTTCACTTCGGGATATCAGAGATATCCTCTGGAAAAGGCATTTGCAGACAGCAGGCGATTTGGATATGATTATGTGGAGCTGTGGGGCGGAAGGCCCCATGCCTTTCCCATGGATTTAAAAGCCGGGGAGCAAAAGGAAGTTTTAAATTTGGTAGATAAATATGAGATGCCGGTGGAGATATATACGCCAGAGCACAATGGATATCCCTATAACTATATGATGGGCAGTGCGCTTCAATGGGAGGACTCCATGTGCTACCTGGAGACAGCTTTGGAGATGGGAAAAGCGCTTGGAGCTGAATATACTTTGATTTCTGCAGGACATGCAGGAAATCTTGCCACTCAGAAGGAAATTCGAAAACGGCTGGAAAAATCCCTTGGGCGCTTGTGTGCGTATGCGGAAAAAATTGATACGAAAATTATACTGGAACCCTTAACGGCATTTGAGACAAATGTATGTACCAGTGCCAATGAGCTGGTGGAAATTCTTGACAAAATAGATTCACGCTGTCTGACCGGTATGTGTGATATTGTGGTCCCCTATTTACGGCATGAGCCCATAATGTCCTATTTTACAAAGCTGGGAACCCGAATGAATCATTTACATCTCCAGGATAGCGATGGAATCAGCGAACGGCATATTCTGCCTGGAGAGGGGGAAGCGCCGTTAAGAGAGCTGTTGGAGGAGGTCATACAGATTGGCTATCATGGACGGATGACCATTGAGCTTGTGACTGCTTATATCAATGAGCCTTCTTTCTACGCAAGGCGGGCAATTCGCTGGGTGAAGGAGCAGCTGGAAAGGATAGAGTGCCATGGATTGGAAGATTAGAATTGCGACAGCAGGGGACAACTGTATGGACGTGTATGACAATATAGGAGATGCCTCATATCCAGGTGGGAATCCCGTCAATGTTGCTGTTTACGTGAAGAGATTGGGAGGGGATGCCTCTTACGTTGGCGCAGTGGGCACAGATGAAAGCGGAGCACGTATGATGGAGGCTGTTAAGAGCAAAGGTATAGATATATCACATATGCAGATATTAGAAGGAAAAACAGCAGTCAGTCATGTGAAGCTTATGGGGGGAGAACGGGTTTTCGGAGATTATGAGGAAGGAGTTCTTAAGGAGTTCAGGCTCCGCCCACAGGATATTACATTTCTTTGTGGCCATGACTTACTGGTCACCGGTATATGGGGGATGATTGAAAAGGATTTGCCTCAGATTGCCGGAAAAATTCCGGTGGCCTTTGACTTTGCAAATAAATTTGCTCATGAAAATGTAGATATTGCAATTCCTTATGTAACGTATGCGTTTTTCTCCTATGATGAGGAATCAAAAGCAGATTTTAAATTAAGATATAATAAATTGGGATGTCAACCCAGGGACTTGGAGGAAGAGCAGCTGAAGGAGTTTATGCGGGCAATGCAAAAAAAAGGCCCCCAGGCAATTATTGTGACTCTGGGTGAAGGAGGAAGTATTGCGTGGGATGGAAGAACTTTTTATACCTGTGGGATTGTGCCATGTAAGGTGGTGGATACTATGGGGGCGGGAGACAGCTTTATTGCCGGTTTCCTGTATGGAATTTTAAAAGGCCTTACAATGCCGGAGGCTATGAAAGCAGGCGCTCAAAATAGTGCAGTTACATTGGGATATTTTGGCGCATGGTAATAAATGAGGTCATCTATGGAACTAAAATATGAATTGAACCAAAAGCAAACCCTGTCCCAGCACATGGTACAGTCCAGGGAAATTCTGCAGATGAGCGCTGTGGAGCTGGAGGCATACATCGAAAATCTGTCAATGGAAAACCCGGTGATTGAGTTGGATGAATCCGGCCATTATGAAGCAGATACCAGCCATGAGGATTTGCAGCGAAAGCTGGATTGGCTGGAAGCCACCGATATGCAGAATCGCGTCTATTACCAGCAGGAGCGTGAGGATGAGGAGCAGCAACAGAACTGGCGCCATCGGAGGGATACCCAGGAGGATTTACAGGAGTATCTCCGCTCTCAGCTGCTGTTTGCAAGCTATTCGGCGAAGGAACGTTCAGCTCTGGAATTTATGATTCAATCCTTGGATTCACGGGGCTATTTTACAGAAGAGATTTCCTTTGTTTCGCAATATTGCGCTGTCCCTGTGGAAACGGTAGAGAAGCTCCTTTTGGACCTTCAGGGGCTGGACCCGGCAGGTGTGGGCGCCCGGGATTTAAAGGAATGTCTGATTCTGCAGCTGCGCCGCAAGGAAGGCCGGCAATCCGGTGAGAAAATCTCCCTGGCGGAAAGTCTCCTTGATTTCATGGATGAGATTGCGAAAAACCACCTGTCAGAGATTGCAAAAAAGCTCCGCCTGCCCATGGAGGAGATAGTAAAAGCCTGTAATGAGCTGCGCAAACTGAATCCCAAGCCGGGCAGCTCCTTCAGCAGCAGAGAGCAGCTGCGCTATATCAGCCCGGATGTGGTGGTGGTGAAGCTTCAGGACCGGTTTGAAATTTTGATTAATGAATACCAGTATCCGGGATTTTCCATAAGCGCTTACTATCAAAAAATGCAGCGCACCACGGAGGATAAGGAAGCAAGAGGCTATCTTACGAAAATGATTCAGCAAGCAGAGTGGGTGAGAAGCTGTATCAATCAGCGTTCCGCCACCTTGCTTCGGGTGATGGGGGCTTTGGTGGAGCATCAGAAAGAATTTTTTGCTTACGGCATCCTTCATAAATGCCCCATGGGGCTTTCAGATATCGCAGAAAAATTGAATCTTCATGAATCTACCGTAAGCCGCACGCTGCGCGGAAAATACCTGCAATGTGCCTGGGGTGTGTTTCCGCTGAACTATTTTCTGACCACAACAGTGACAAAAGCGCCCGGACAGCAGGGAGAAAAGACGCCGGAGCAGGTCAAAGCCATGATTCGGCAGGTAATCGACGGTGAGGATAAGAAGCGCCCTTACAGCGACCAGACTATCAGTGAACGGCTGAAGGAGCTGGGGGTGGAGATTTCCAGACGAACCGTCAACAAATACCGGCAGGAGATGCAGATGCCGGATAAGAGCGGACGGAAGGAATGGTAAAGCTGCAAAATTTAAAAATACACTTGATTTTTGGGGAAGATTCTG
>CAPNGW010000152.1 GCA_948665105.1 uncultured Lachnospiraceae bacterium | reverse complement strand
CCCTGCGAAGCCCAAACTCCATGACACTGTCGCCCTGGGCGGCATGGCAGACCCGGGATGCCTTTGTGGCAATGAGGCTTTGGTGGTTGATGATATTTAAAACTGCCGTCTCAATGAGCTGGGCCTCCATGATGGGGGCGATAACCTTGACAATGGGCTCCCTGGGAAAGACAACCGTGCCTTCCGGTACAGAATAAATGTCCCCGGAGAACTTAAAGGTGCTTAAATAATCGAGAAAATCCTCATCGAAAATACCAATACTCTTTAGGTAATCC
The DNA here is from genome assembly GCA_948665105.1 of uncultured Lachnospiraceae bacterium. Taxonomy (GTDB): domain Bacteria; phylum Bacillota; class Clostridia; order Lachnospirales; family Lachnospiraceae; genus 14-2. The sequence continues at coordinate 5,809 of CAPNGW010000152.1, read as the reverse complement.
AGGTCCTCCTGGTCAAAATGCAGGTTTTTCACATAGTCAATTACCTGGTCAAGACCGGCGCAGACAGCGTATCCTCCTCCGGAGGGGTTGTTCCGGTAGAAGGCGTCGAAGACCACCACATCCCGGTTGTCAGTCTTGAAATATCCCTGCATCATAGTCAGTTCATAAAGGTCGGTAAGAAGTGTCAGATTCAATGTACTCATACTCTCTTCACAGGGCCAAAGCCCGGCTCCTCTCTTATTTTTCCATAAGGTGTCACCCGACCCAGGTGGATGACAAGTGGTATGTTTTTCTAATTATACCCCTTTTTGTCAAAAGTGCAAAGGTTATCTGGAATTATTTGCAAATTTTCGCCTTAAGGCTTTTATTTTTGAAGGAAGTATGATATCTTAATAGAATATTGTTAAAATCAAACGACGAAGCAACAGAAAGGTAATGTATCAGAATGAAAATGAAATCAATATTTATAGTGGCGGGGCTGTGTGCTCTGATGCTGTTTACAGGCTGCGGCAAAGAGAAAATCCAGGAAGGAAACGGCGATGAGAAAGGAAACGACAAAGAGAATACTGCCGAAGCGGTGACCCTGGGAGAATATATGGGAATAGAGGTTCCCATGGAGCAGACAGAGGTGACGGAGGAGGAGATTAAGACATACATTGAGGGCATGATAGCCATGTATGAAACGGTTCCGGTTACTGAGACTCTGGATAAGACCCTGGTGGAAGATGGAGATGAGGTGAACATCGACTATGAGGGGCTCTTGGACGGCGAAGCCTTTGCGGGCGGCACGGCAGCCAACCAAGTGCTGGGAATTGGCTCTGGAAGATTTATTGAGGGCTTTGAGGAAGGGCTCATCGGCGCCAATGTGGGAGATACCGTATCCTTGAATCTGACCTTCCCGGACCCTTATGAACCCAACCCGGATATGTCAGGAAAGCCCGTAGTTTTCAATGTGAAGATTAATGCCATCGTAAAGACCCAGGAAATGGTTTATGAGAATTTGACGGATGAGTATGTGGCCAATAATTTCAGCGCCATGGGCGTGGAGACGGTGGATGCCTTTAAGACCAGTGTCAAAGAGAGCTTAAGCGGTTCCCTGGAGTCGGCAAAGCGGACTGCTATTCTAACGAAGCTTAAGGAAATCTGCACCATCAATGAGTTTCCTCAGGATACTCTGGATGAGCGAATTAACACGCTTATAGAGAGACAGAAGAAGACGAGCAAAGAGCAGTATGGCCTGGAATATGGGGAATTTCTGGAGCAGTATTTTCAGATGACGGAAGAGGAATATGTGAATCAGATTACTGAGGAGATGAAAGAGTCTATTGCCCAGGAGACCATACTTCTGGCAATTGCCGACAAGGAGGGCGTGGAGGCAGACGAAGAAGGCTATCAGCTTTTTATCACCAGCCAGGCAGCCAATTACGGATACGACAGCGCTGAGGCCTTTGAGGAGGAGAACGGGGCAGAATACCTTACCAATATTTACCGTTGCAATAAGGCCATGGACCTGCTTTCGGAGAACGCTGTTGTGGTGAAGGCGGAAGATGGTTCGGATGCTTCAGAGAGTACAGAAGGATAATTTTTCCCGCCGGAGAATAAGAGAGAAAAGGAGATAGAGATTATGGAACTTATAAGCATCAGGGATTTATACCGGAGCCCCGAACAATATCTGGACAAAACTGTGGAAGTCTGCGGCTGGGTCAGAAGCATCAGGAGCTCCAAGGCCTTCGGATTTATCGTAGTCAACGACGGCACATTTTTTGAGCCTTTACAGGTGGTGTATAAGGAAGGGCTTGACAATTTTGCTGAGATTGAGAAGTTGAATGTAGGTGCGGCTCTCATTATAAAGGGAACTCTTATAGCCACACCCCAGGCCAAGCAGCCCTTTGAGGTGCAGGCGGAGGAAATCGTAATTGAGGGAGCCTCAAGCCCCGAGTATCCTTTGCAGAAAAAGCGTCATAGCTTTGAGTATCTCAGGAGCATTTCCCATCTGCGGCCCAGAACAAATACCTTCCAGGCTGTATTTCGGGTACGCTCCTTAATCGCCTATGCCATCCACAAATTTTTCCAGGAGCGGGACTTTGTCTATGTGCATACGCCCCTGATAACCGGAAGCGACTGTGAGGGCGCCGGTGAGATGTTCCAGGTGACCACTCTGGACCTTAACAATATTCCCAAGGGCGAAGACGGGGCCGTGGACTTTAGTCAGGATTTCTTCAACAAGGCCACCAATCTTACAGTGAGCGGCCAGCTCAACGGTGAGACTTACGCCATGGCTTTCCGCAATATCTATACCTTTGGCCCCACCTTCCGGGCGGAGAATTCCAACACGACCCGCCATGCTGCGGAGTTCTGGATGATTGAGCCGGAGATTGCCTTCGCGGATTTGAAGGATGATATGATGCTGGCGGAGAGCATGTTAAAATACATCATCCGCTATGTGATGGAGCATGCGCCCCAGGAGATGGCATTTTTCAACAGCTTCGTGGACAAGGGCCTCATAGAGCGGCTGAATCATGTGGTGAACTCCGACTTCGGCCATGTGACCTACACGGAGGCCATAGAGATTCTTGAGAAAAATAACGACAGCTTTGAGTATAAGGTGTCCTGGGGCGTGGACTTGCAGACGGAGCACGAGCGCTACCTCACGGAGGAGGTGTTCAAACGCCCTGTGTTTGTGACAGATTATCCCAAGGAAATTAAGGCCTTCTATATGAAGATGAATGAGGACGGCAGGACCGTGGCGGCCATGGATTGTCTGGTTCCGGGGATAGGAGAGATTATCGGTGGGAGCCAGAGAGAGGACGATTACAACAAGCTGTGTGAGAGAATCCGGGAGATGGGACTGAAGGAAGAGGACTACGGCTTCTATCTTGATTTGCGCAAATACGGCTCCGCAAGACATGCAGGCTTTGGGCTGGGCTTTGAGCGCTGTGTGATGTATTTGACCGGTATGGGCAACATCAGAGACGTGATTCCCTTCCCCAGGACTGTGAACAACTGCGATTTATAAAGCTATTGAGATACGGTTGCTGTGCTATGCCCTATGGCCGGGGCATAAGATACTACAAAGAATAATATAGAGGATTTGTCTATGAATTGGGTTTTGGGTATACTAATCCCTTTTGTGGGAACCACGTTGGGTTCCGCCTGTGTATTCTTAATGAAAGATAAGCTCCAGCCAGTGGTGCAGAAGGGCCTTTTGGGCTTTGCCTCGGGGGTGATGGTGGCAGCCTCTGTCTGGTCCCTTTTGATTCCGGCCATGGATATGTCTGAAGGGTTAGGACGGCTGGCCTTTGTGCCCGCAGCAGTGGGACTTCTGCTGGGCATGGTCTTCCTGCTTTTGATGGATAAGGTGATTCCCCACCTGCATCTTAATCAGGACACCCCGGAGGGGCCCAAAAAGAGCCTTAAGAAGACTACCATGATGGTGCTGGCGGTGACCTTGCACAACATTCCCGAGGGAATGGCTGTGGGGGTGGTGTTTGCAGGTGTTCTCAATGCAAACAACCAGATTACCATGGCAGGAGCGATGGTGCTGGCTCTGGGAATTGCCATTCAGAACTTCCCGGAGGGGGCTGTGGTATCCCTGCCGCTTAAGAGTGAGGGGCAGAGCAAGGGCAGGGCATTTCTGTCCGGGATGCTGTCGGGGATTGTGGAGCCTATCCTGCCGTACCTTCTGGCCTTTGCCGCAGGAGCTATGTTATATGTGGTGGTGGAGGAGCTGATTCCCGAGGCCTCGGAGGGAGAGCACAGCGATATAGGAACCATCGGCTTTGCCATTGGGTTTGTGATTATGATGGTGCTGGATGTGGCTCTGGGGTAAAAGAAAACTTAAAAAAATCAGATGTTTAAGTGCCGAACCTCTGGCCGCTGCAACGGCTGGGGGTTCCTTTTATGTATTGTGATTGGTAAGCGTAAATTCAGGGGGTTGCGGGTTGTATGTACTCATAGATTTATGGTATGATAAATAATAACTTACTGTGAGGGCAGGGCGAATGTACGGCCTGATTTGTACATAAGGGGACAAACATGAATTATAAGATGACGATTCAATACGACGGCAGCCGCTATAAGGGATGGCAGAGCCAGAAGGGTACCGATGCCACCATTCAGGGCAAGCTGAACCAGGTGCTTTCCCAGCTTGCCTGTCAGCCGGTGGAGGTCCAGGGCTCCGGAAGGACAGATGCAGGAGTTCACGCCCTGGGACAGGTGGCCAGCTTTGAGATGAAGGATGGCTTTACAACCAAGGAGATTATGGATTATGTAAACCATTATCTTCCGGAGGACATCGGAGTCATAGAGCTGTGGGAGGCGCAGCCCAAGTTTCATGCCCGGCTGAATGCCAAGGCGAAGACCTATGTCTACCGGATATGGAACAGTGACATGCCCAATGTTTTCCAGCGGAAATGGATGTATTCCATACCAGAGGAGTTGAATATCTCGGCCATTAAGGAGGGCGCGGAGCTTCTTCTGGGCACCCACGACTTTGCGGCTTTTTGCAGCCTGAAGCAAAAGAGAAAATCCACGGTACGCACCATCTACTCTCTGGAGGTGGAGAAAAGAGGGGAGGAAGTGTGCATTGTGGTGACCGGAAATGGATTTCTACACCATATGGTGCGGATTCTTGTGGGAACTCTGGTGGAAATCGGCCAGGGAAAGCGGGAGCCCAAAGACATTCCGGCCATTCTCAAGAGCAGGAACCGGGAGCGGGCAGGGATTACTATGCCTGCCAAGGGGCTGACCCTGTGGCAGGTGACATATTCGAAAGAGTGATTGGGAGGAAGGAAAGACAAAACGTGAATACGGCAGCAGAGAAATGGATGGTCATGGCCAAAAGGGCCGATTTTAATAAAATCGCGGAGGAGTTCTCCATCGACCCGGTGATTGCAAGAATCATCCGCAACCGGGACGTGGTGGGTGATGAGGCCATAGATGCCTACTTAAACGGCGGCCTGGAGCAGCTTTACGAGCCACGGACCATGAAGGACATGGAAAAGGCCGTGAATATTTTAACGGGGAAAATCAAGGCAGGCAGGAGGATTCGGGTCATAGGAGACTATGATATCGACGGCATCCAGTCCAGCTATATCCTCTGGGAAGCCCTGAAAAGCTGTGGGGCCCAGGTGGATATTGCCATTCCCAACCGGATTCTGGACGGATACGGAATCAATGAGCGCCTGATTGTCCAGGCCCACCAGGAAGGCATAGACACCATACTGACCTGCGACAACGGCATTGCTGCCGGGGATGTGATTGCACAGGGAAAAGGCTTGGGCATGACGATTTTGGTGACAGACCATCACGAGGTGCCTTACCAGGAGGGGCCGGAGGGCCGAAATTATCAGCTGCCCCCGGCAGATGCTGTGGTGAATCCCAGGCAGGAGGACTGCCCCTATCCCTATAAAAAGCTGTGTGGGGCAGGGATAGCCTACAAGCTGGCCCAGGTATTGTTTGAGGAGATGGGAAAGGGTGAGAATGAGGTACACAGGCTTCTGCCCTATGCGGCTTTTGCAACCGTGGGTGATGTGATGGATTTGACCGGGGAGAACCGTATCCTGGTGAAGGAGGGGCTGAAGCGTTTGAAGAAGGAGACGAATCAGGGGCTTCATGCATTGATTCTGCAAAACAATCTGTCCCCAAAGGAGATAAAGGCCTACCATATCGGATTTATTCTTGGGCCCTGTCTCAATGCCAGCGGGCGGCTGGACACGGCTCTTTTGGCGCTTAGGCTTATGCAGGCGAAGGAGGAAGGTGAAGCGGCCTCATTGGCCCGGGATTTGACGGACTTAAACGCCAGCCGCAA
>CAPNGW010000151.1:1846-6101 GCA_948665105.1 uncultured Lachnospiraceae bacterium | reverse complement strand
AAGCTTCGTACCGATACCAGCATTGTGGACCGTCTGAAATACCACGACATTGATTCCTCCTTTGCCATGCGCAGGCAGTATTACTCTGCCATGGGTGGAGGCGGAACCTACACGGGCACCTCCAGCCAGAATCTCTGGATGATTCAGCAGATGAAGGCCCACGGATTTTCCCAGGGAGGTGCCATCGGCAGTCTCATTAAGGCCTCCGGGGAGGACGGCTTTATACTGGCCAGGTCCGGGGAGGAGGTCTTATCCCACAAGAAGCTTCGGGACCTTAAGGAGCTTCTTTCCCCTGAGAAGCTTCAGCGCTTCCGGGAAAATATCCTGGCGTCCACACCCGTTCCCTTGAGCCTGCAGCTGCCGGACTATAAGAATCCGGCTCCCACACCGCAGCATCTTACAAGGTCATTATCCGTGGATATCGGTGATATCAATATGTATGGTGTAAACGACCCCAAGGAATTTGCATCACAATTAAAAAACGCCATCTGCAACAACCGTTCCGTCCACAACCTGCTTCAGGACGTCACCCTGGGAGAAGCGCTGGGGCAAAACAGCCTGACGAAATTTGGCAGGTAGAGACGTGCACCTTGCAAAGGTGCAATTAACTGTAAACGTTGCTAAGTGCCAAAGGCACTTGTACAACTTATTATCACAAAGGAGGACTCAATTATGAGTGTATTAACAGGAAAGCCTGCATGGCTGAAAAACGAAAATGAAGAAACCATCCTTCCCAAAACTCTGGCAAGCTGTGTATGCGATGCCAGCGGAGAACCCATCTCGGACAAATTTCAGAATAAACTGACCTATTCCGGAAATACGGCAGGAACAGCCGCCATCGCACAAGGCGGTGTCATCATGTCCACTTCCGTTCCCAGCAACGGAGCCTATCTGGTTCTGGCATATAGCGCCGGTTCATCCATGTGGGCAAATAACATTACGGACACAGCAAACAGCGGATACTGGAAAATCACCGGGGGAGGAGGCGGCGCCAAAATATATGAATCCCTGAAGGCCGGAACCTCCTTCGCCTTCTACAATCTCAATGGCTCGGCTGCTGCATACCCGGGTTCCTTTATTTATCTGATAAAGCTGGCTTAACTGCCTATACATGTAACCTAATTCAAAACACATTCGGAGGTGACACAACATGACATCCACAAACTTCATCTATGACAACACCCAGCTATCCACCTATGGCCTGTGTATCTGCCGCTTCCAGTCCGACGCATCCTTCGCCAACGTCTCCGCAGGCTCCCAGATAGAATTCCACTTATCTCCCATCCCGGGCAGGGACAAGCCTCTGTTTCTGGGAACCGCCTACACGGACACTCTCCAGGCGGTAATCCAGGTGGGCAAAATCCACTGCGGCAAGGCTGAGCCCATCACGAGCCGGGAGCTGTCCCAGCTCATGCGCTGGCTCAACCGCAAGGACGGCTTTCACAAATTCAAGCTCCTTCAGAAGGATTTTGAAAATCTGTACGCCCTAGCCAATTTCAACGTGCAGAAAATCGAAATTGCCGGTAAGGTATACGGTCTGGAGCTGTCCATGACCACCCTGCACCCTTATTTACTGGAGGAGCCGATAGTATACGAAACGGACCTTACTCCCGGCAGCCCCTTTTCCTTCCATGACAGCTCCGACGAGACCGGCCACATTTATCCCGATGTGGTAATCACCTGCCACTCCCAAGGAGATTTGAAGCTTACCAATTCCCTGGAGAACCGGACCACCGTCCTTAAAAATTGCACCGACGGCGAAGTCATCACCTTAAGCGGAGACAGCCTTACCATCCTAAGCTCCCTTCCGGCCCACGATATTCCAAACGACTTTAATTACGTCTTTCCCCGCATTGTCAACACCTATGCCAACCGGGAAAACCGAATCTCCACCACCCTTCCCTGCAGCATCCGCCTGCAGTACTCACCCATCAGAAAGGCAGGCTTTTAAATGATACGAAAATTAAATTTTGATTTAAACAACCGGCTGGAGCCCCTGACGCTTTTGTTATCACACCGGAACCACAAGCTGTACGGCGCCATCAACACTGCCACGGACCTGGTATTTCAGGACAGTCTCCAGCCCAGCCACGAGCTGAATTTTACCGTGCACAAGGAAATCCTCACTGAAAACGGGCTCATCACCTGCAATGTCTGGGATGAAATCAAGGATTTCCGTTACGTGTTTGTCCCGGAATTAAAGGAGTATTTCAATATCCGGGTGCGCACCACGGACACAGACCAGGTAACAAAAAATATCACCGCCACCAACGCCAGCGTGGAGGAGCTTACCAACGTAAGACTTTACGACATCGAGATAAACACCGAAGGGGATATTGCCAGGGAGGATTATAAGGCGCCCACCGTATTTTATAATCCCACCAATCCCTCCGCCTCCCTTCTGAACCGGATTTTTGAAAAAGCCAGGCATTATACCGTCCGCCACGTGGATGATACTCTTTGGAATCTCCAGAGGACCTTTACCATTTCAGATACCAATCTCTATGATTTTTGCACCGGCACTCTGGCCGCGGAAATGGGCTGTCTCTTCGTCTTTGATTCCACAATCCGGGGCGTTTTTGTCTATGACCTTTTAAGCACCTGCGCCTCCTGCAATTACCGGGGCGATTTTACAGACGCCTGCCCCGAATGCGGCTCCACTGATATTTTAAGGGACTACGGCGAGGATACCTCCATTTTCATTTCCACCGAAAATCTGGCCCAGTCCATAGAGCTCAGCACCAACCAGGGGCAGACAAAAAACTGCTTCAAGGTGGAGGGCGGCGATGAGCTTATCACCGCCACCGTGGCCAACTGTAACCCCAACGGCAGCGGCTATATCTACCGCTTTTCTCCGGAAATGGAGGACGACATGTCCCCGGAGCTGGTGGCAAAGCTGGCAGCCTACAATCGCCTCTATGAGTCCCTGCTCCCGGAGTACACGGAACTGATGGCCGGGATTTACGACAGCATCGATGAGGAATTGTATTTGACCTCTGGAATGATGCCATCTCCCACTGTGGACCCGGATACCACTGCCCAGAAGCAGCTTATGCAATTAACGGCCAAAAATCTCTCCCCCGTGGCAGTCACCGACGTGTCCAGGCTGTCACTGGCCACGGCAAATTCTGCCGTCTTAAGTATGGCCAAGGTGCTCTGCGCCCCCGCCTATAAGGTGGAGATTGCCTCCTCCTCTCTCACCTCTCAAACCTGGAAGGGAAAATTCCGGGTGACAAGCTATCACGATGAGACAGACACCGCCACCTCTGCCAATAATATCGTAATCACCATCAATGACGACTACGAAACTTTTATAAGACAACGGGTGGACAAAATGTTTCACAAGGAGGATGCCCCGGACCTGTCCAATCTATTAACCATTGAAGATTACAGCACCTTTGTGGCAGAGCTATCCAAATACTGCCTGAACCGGCTGATTTCCTTTGAGGCGGCCTTCCAGTCCTGCTTGGACATCCTCATAGAGCAGGGCGTGGGGGACGCCGACACTTACCCGGACCTCTACACCGGACTGTATCTGCCCTACTACAACAAGCTGGCGGCCATTCAGGCGGAGATGACAGTACGCTCCGACCAAGTAGAAAAAGTTCATGGCCAGTACGAAACACTGTCCAAACAAAAGGAGGCCATACAAAGCCGATTGAACCTGGAGCATTTTCTGGGGGAAGAGCTGCTCCTGGAATTTCTGGCCCACCGAATGGAGGATGTCTACAGGAATGATAACTACATTTCCGACGGCCTGGACAACACCCGGCTCTTTGAGACGGCCCAGGAGCTGATAAACCAGGCAAATCAGGAGCTCCACCGTTCCTCCTCCAAGGTTTATACCATTTCCACCACCCTGGAAAATTTGCTGAAGCTCAAGGAATTTCGCCCCCTCCTTGACAAATTCAGCTGCGGAAACTGGCTGCGCATTCAGATAGACCAGGAGATTTACCGTCTGCGGCTTTTATCCTACCGGATTTCCTTTGACAACAGAGGCGGCACCGTGCTGGATGTGGAATTTTCCGATATTTCCAGGGCAAATTCCATGGCCGCGGACATGAACAGCATCTTGTCCAAAGCCTCGTCCATGGCTCAAAGCTACTCTTACGTAAGCCGCCAGGCCGCCCAGGGGGCAGATGCCAAAATCTCCATGGATACCCTTCACGCAAAGGGCCTGAATGCCTCCAACACCGCCATCGTCAACGCCGATTCCCAGGAGGTGGTCTTCGGCGAAAACGGCATTCTCCTAAGG
>CAPNGW010000151.1:0-1775 GCA_948665105.1 uncultured Lachnospiraceae bacterium | reverse complement strand
TTACCACCGATGGCTGGAAAACCTCCTCCACCGCCCTGGGAAAAGTCCTTTTGGACGGCGTGTCCACCTACGGCCTCATCGCCAAATACGTGGGGGCAGGCAAAATCTGGGGCTCGGAAATCGTGGGCGGTGTCATCAGCGGTACGAAGATCAACAACGGCAATGGCACCTTCCAGGTAGACGAGAACGGTCATCTGTTTGCTTCCTCTGTCACCATTGACGGAGTTCTCAAAGCCAGCGCCGACAGCTGCATTGCCGGCTTTCAATCCACCTCCAAAGCTATTTATAATGTAAAAGACTCTCTCTCTGCAAATAAAAATGGTGTCTATTTAGGCATCGACGGCATTGCCTTGGGGGCCGGAAATGCCTTTACTGTGAATCGCACCGGCGCTGTCACCGCCAACAATGTGAACATCACCGGTGGGAGCTTAACCATTGACAGCAAATTCCATGTTGACCCAGACGGAACAGTCACTGCAGCCAATATGAATATCACCGGTGGAAGCCTCCATATCGGTGAAAATTTCAGCGTGACCAGCAATGGTACCCTTAAAGCGGCCAATGCCAATATCAGCGGAACAATTACCGACAGCAGCTACACCGCATCCGGGACAGTCACCAAGTATGCCACTGATTATGGGGAAGAGGATGTGACACGCATCCGAAAACTGCTTCAGGGTATCGGCAATATTACCATTGAGGATTTGGAGAAGTATGATATGGATGGAGACGGACGAATCACGGAAGCGGACCTTTCCACTGTACAAAAGCTGGCAGAGGGATTAGAAAATACGGTTTCCTTTCCTGTCAGCATAAACATTTCTCCTGCCAGCACCAACCGGATTCTCACCACAGACAACGTTTATCTGGGCCGGGATGGTATTTATGCAAAATCACTGGTTGGCCAAACGGTACAGTCGGACGCATATTATGCATTAAATGAAGCAGCGAATGCCTATGTACAGGGCGCAAGCGGCAGCTTTACCACCGATGATGGTAAAAGGATTACTGTGAGCAATGGGATTATTACAGGCATCCAATGACCAAAGGAAGAAGAAGAATCCAAGGAAATGCTGATTTAATCAGCGTTTCCCTAACCTTTTTCTATCCCCCCATCTTAATAACTCCTGTCACCATAAACGTATTTTCAAAGAAAGGAAGGCGATATTTTGATTACCGCAAAGGAGTATAACACGCTCAAACAACTGCAAACAATACCAAAAATTTCATTGGATTTTTTCAATGACAGCTACAACTGCATTTCCGCCAAACAGATGGACCATGCCAGATACCTGGAAATCTCCCTGACGGAATACGGCGTATTCCGCCCGGTTCGTGAAGGCGAGGTTCCCCGTATCCGGCTATTAAAGCCGGACAACACTTACGTTTTCAATGATTGCGAAACACTGGAGGACGGCAAAATCCTTGTTTCATTAAGCAACAGCATGCTGGCTGCAAGTGGAAATGCCAGCTTCGACATCACCATCAGCAACATTTCCGGGGAAGAAGGCTCTGATTATCTCTATTCCACAAAAATCGGACTGCTTAACATCACGGCTACCCCCTATCCCAACGATGCCATTGAAAGCAGCAACGAGTTTGATGCACTCACCAAGCTAATTGTGGAGGAGGGCAAGCGCATTGAGGATTTGAAAAATCTTGATGAGTTCCTTACCGTCAACGAATCCGTCCGCCAATCTAACGAGCTCAACCGTGAACAGGCGGAAGCCCGTCGTCAGGAAGACTCTGCAAAGGCCATTGCCGCTGACAACACA
>CAPNGW010000150.1 GCA_948665105.1 uncultured Lachnospiraceae bacterium | reverse complement strand
CAATCAGAAAGGATGTAACCTACGTCTGCTTTACCGAATATGACGTTACCATACCCAACAAGCAGGTGGCCTTCCACAAGGTGGAGCTTCACAATACCTTCGGCCAGTTCCTGGCTGCCCAGGGGCTGACCCAGGCCAGAATCGCCGAGACGGAGAAGTACGCTCACGTGACCTTCTTCTTCAACGGTGGTGTGGAGGTTCCCAACCAGGGAGAGGACCGCGTGCTGGTGGATTCCCCCAAGGTGGCCACCTATGATTTGAAGCCAGAAATGAGCGCTTACGAAGTATGCGACAAGCTGGTAACAGCCATCAAATCCGACAAATATGATGTTATTATCATTAATTTCGCCAATCCCGACATGGTAGGTCACACAGGAGTGGAGAAGGCTGCCATTGCCGCTGTGGAGGCTGTGGATACCTGTGTGGGCAAGGCCGTTTCAGCCTTAAAGGAAGTGGGGGGAGCTATGTTCCTGTGCGCTGACCATGGCAATGCCGAACAGCTTGTGGACTATAAGACCGGCGAAAGCTTCACTGCACACACCACCAACCCTGTGCCCTTCATACTCATCAACTACGACGAAGCCTACGGCTTAAGAGAAGGCGGATGCCTGGCCGACATAGCCCCCACCTTGATTGAGATGATGGGATTAACGCAGCCGGAGGAAATGACCGGAAAATCCCTCTTAATAAAGAAATAGGCTGGCTTTTTTCAAACAGATGACAAGAGCTTCCCTATGATACAACAAAACCCCTGGCCGGAGATATGATTTCACTCCGTCCAGGGGTTCCTTCTATATTCTGCTAATGAAGTCTTTAGTCTGCCAACGGAGTCTGCTTCAAGGGGAATCCACCCTGGGGATTTAGCTTTGGACAAATTTCACGGCTACATCCGCCGGCAGGGCCAGCTGTCCCTCAACCTCCATGCATTTCAGAATCCCGGCAATCACAGGACAGGCTCCGTGCATGGGAAAATGCTCCTTGGCATACTCATAGAACATATTGTCACCCGGTTTGGTGAGACAGGCCTCAATGGGATCAAAGGTCTCCCCCAACGCCTCCATCATGGACTTCACACTTTCACAGCCTGTGGAAACCTTCAACACCACTTCCTCATCCTCGTTACTGTCGGCGGTTACGGTAGTCTTAAAGCCACATACCCCCGGTTCAATTACTACTTTTGTCATTTTGCAGTACCTCCTTTATCCTTATTGTTTTTCTTGACATCATCCTCTTTTTTGGACCTTTTGGGAACCTCCTCCGCCCTGGACGCTTTGGCAGAATCGATGAGCGTTTCAATGAGCTGTTTTTTCATATACACATCGAAACACAGCATACACAGGAAGGCGAACATCTTCATGTCCTCCTTATCGTCGCCGGAGAAATCCTCAAAGGTATTGCGGCTGATTTGGAATTTCCTGGCGACATCCTTCTGAAAATGCCCTGCCTCGGATTTCTCCAGGCGGAACACCTCGGCATAGATATCTTCCAGATTGAAATCACCCTCGCTGCCAAAGTATTTTTCTGTAATGGGATTTAAAATGGCCTGAATGTCGCTGATGCTTAAAATATTCTTGAAATAGTAGATAAAAATAAGCATCAAAATATGCTCTTTTGAGTATTTCTTCTTAAGAGGCGGCGGAAGCAGGTTATTTTTGGCGTAATTGTTAATCATGGTTTTTGTCAGTATCTTGTCCTCCTCAAAGCGGCGGGAGGCAGAGAGCTGCCGGTCCATGAAGGTAGTTACCTGATCCATATACAAATCTATGTTGGGTAAATCCTCAGGCTTGACGTAATCCACCCGTGCAAGATTTTCAAGGATGCTGTTTAACAGATTTTTCTCGTCCATTGTCATGTATGTTCACCTCTGTTACATTATATAGTATTTGAAACCGGATGACAAGAGCAAAGAAATATGGTATAATATCGACAGATATTATACCGGCCCGGAGCGAAGCAGAGTGGCCATCGGTCACCCAAGGCGAAGCCATAGCCGCTTGCGGCTATGGTATAATATTTATTAATGCAATGAGCCATGCAAGGTCAGACAGAAACAGCTGTTGGGAGCTTGCTCACATAAGGCTGTTTCTGTCTGGCCTTATAGGGCGAATGCCCGTGACCTCAGAAAATCAAAGATTTTCTGAGGTTGCATGGCGTATACTGCGTTGAAATACGCGAGACATGAATAATGTTACATAGAAGAATTAAGGGAGCGTTTTATGAGTATTTACGATACTTTAAATGATATGCAGCGGGAAGCCGTCTTCCACACGGAGGGACCGGTGCTGATTCTGGCGGGAGCCGGCAGCGGCAAGACCCGGGTTCTGACCCATCGGACGGCATATCTCATTGAGGAAAAGGGAGTAAATCCCTGGCACATTATGGCCATCACCTTCACAAACAAGGCGGCGGGGGAGATGCGGGAGCGGATTGACGATATGGTGGGCTTTGGCTCCGAAAGCATTTGGGTGTCCACCTTCCATTCCACCTGTGTGCGGATTCTCAGGCGGTATATTGACCGGCTGGGGTATGATACGAATTTTACCATCTACGACAGCGATGACCAGAAGACTCTTATGAAGGATATCTGTAAGAGACTCAATGTGGATACGAAGATTTATAAGGAAAAATCCTTTCTGTCTGCCATTTCCCATGCCAAGGATGAGCTGATTTCCCCGGAAGAATTCGCCTTAAAGGCCGCCGGGGATTACTCGAAAAAGCGGCAGGCAGAGGTGTACCGGGAATACCAGAAGATGCTGTCAAAGAACAATGCTCTGGATTTTGACGATTTGATTGTGAAGACGGTGGAGCTTTTTCGGGCGGATCCGGAGGTCCTGGATTACTATCAGGAGCGTTTTCGCTATATCATGGTGGATGAGTATCAGGACACCAATACGGCTCAGTTTCAGCTGATTAAGCACCTGGCCTCCAAATATCAGAACCTGTGCGTGGTGGGGGACGACGACCAGTCCATCTACAAGTTCCGGGGAGCCAATATCTACAATATTTTGAATTTTGAAAAGGAATTCCCCAATGCGAAGGTCATCAAGCTGGAGCAGAATTACCGTTCTACTCAGAATATCTTAAATGCCGCCAACGGTGTGATTGCCAATAATGTGGGACGAAAGTCCAAGGTGCTCTGGACAGGCAACGGCCAGGGTGCAACGGTGAATTTTCAGCAATTTGACACCGGATACGATGAGGCAGACTATATTGTGCGGGATGTGGCAAAAAAAGTCCGAAGCGGGGAATATAAATATGGTGACTGTGCCATCCTATATCGTACCAATGCCCAGTCACGGTTGTTCGAGGAACGTTTTGTGGTTTCGAACATACCTTATAAAGTGGTGGGCGGTGTGAATTTCTATGCCCGCCGGGAAATCAAGGATCTGCTTTGCTACCTTAAGACCATCGATAATGCCAGAGACGATTTGGCGGTGCGCCGCGTTATCAACGTGCCCAAGAGGGGAATTGGCGCCACAACCCTGGCCAGGGTGCAGACCTATGCCAATGAAAATGAGCTGAGCTTTTACAATGCATTGAAGCTGGCGGAGGATATTCCCTCTCTGGGACGTTCCGCCGGGAAAATCAAGCCCTTTGTGACCTTCATTCAGACCATGCGCAGCAAGGTGCCGTATCTTGGCCTTACGGATTTGCTGGAGGAGATTCTGGATGCCACCGGTTACCTGGAGGAGCTGAAGGCGGAGGGCGACGAGGAGGCCCAGGCCAGAATTGAAAATATTGACGAGCTCATCAGCAAGGTGACTGCCTATGAGGAGAGATGTCAGACGGAGGATACAGAGCCCACCTTAAGCGGATTTCTGGAGGAGGTGGCTTTGGTGGCGGACATAGACAGCCTGGAAAGCGGCAGTGATTATGTTGTGCTTATGACCCTCCACAGCGCCAAGGGACTGGAGTTCCCCAACGTGTACCTGGCAGGGCTGGAGGACGGCATTTTTCCAAGCTATATGACCATTACCGCCGATGATCCCACAGAGATAGAAGAGGAGCGGCGTCTCTGCTATGTGGGGATTACCCGGGCCATGGAGCAGCTTACCATTACCAGCGCAAAGATGCGTATGATTCGCGGGGAAACCCAATACAACAAGGTGTCCCGCTTTGTTGGAGAAATTCCGGCTGAGGTGCTGGGGCAGGGACAGGCTCCGGAAAAGGTCCGGCTGGCGGAGTCCGTGAAGGCCAGAACCTATGAACGGGCCAGAACGGCCTTCCATTCCCAGGTATCCTACAACAGCGCGCCGGTGGATTTTGCCAGCAATGTCACGGAAGGGAAAATGCTGTCCTACTGTGTGGGAGATAGGGTGAGGCACTTAAAATTCGGCGACGGAACAGTCACCAATATCGTATCGGGAGGCAGAGATTTTGAAGTAACCGTGGATTTTGATGGCTTTGGGGTCAAGAAAATGTTCGCAATGTTTGCAAAACTGAAAAAAATATAAAATTTGCAAAATATGGTAGGCGGATGCGGAAAGTTATGGTATAATGTAAATGATGAATAAATGTATGTAATGTAACAAAAAATAGACAGAAAAAGGAGCGGTTAACATGAATAAGGTAGAAGAAATTTTAAGCGCATCAAAACTCAATGATTTGTTACACAGACGTGACAAGGAAGAGAAAAAGTCCAAGGTGTTGTGGATTCTGGCAATTGTCGGTGCCGTAGCAGCAGTGGCAGGTATCGCCTATGCTGTATATCGGTTCTTCACACCGGATTATCTGGAAGACTTTGAGGATGATTTCGATGATGATTTTGACGATGACTTTTTCGACGACGATGAAGCGGCAGAAGAATAAGGAAAATTGAAACAGCAAGGATGTGACCAGAGGCCCACAGTAATGTGAGCCTCTGTTGCGTTGAGAAAGACGGACATTAGGTTGTGGGAGATTTGAAAGTAATTGTGTTGAGAGATAAGGATTGGATTGATATAGATTTGTGGGAAAGAGGATTGAAATGAAAAAAGGGCAGATTTATGAGGGAATTGTGGAGAAAGTGTCTTTCCCCAATAAAGGGATTGTGACCATGGAGGACGGCAAGCAGGTGGTGGTGAAGAATGCGCTGCCAGGGCAGAAAATTTCTTTTTCAGTAAATAAAATTCGAAAAGGCAGAGGTGAGGGCCGTCTTCTTAAGGTGCTGGAGCCGTCGCCTCTGGAGCTTGGGGAGCCGGTGTGCGGACATTTCGGAGTCTGCGGGGGATGTACGTTCTTAAGTCTGCCGAAGGAGGAGCAGCTGCGGCTGAAGGAACAGCAGGTGAGGGAGCTGCTTAAGCCGGTGTGTGAGGCTTACTGTGATTTTGACAGGGTATTTGAGGGAATCAAGGCAAGTCCCCGGCAGTATGGATACCGAAACAAGATGGAGTTTTCCTTTGGAGACGAGGTGAAGGGTGGCCCCCTGGCCCTGGGAATGCATAAGCGGGGGAGCTTCCACGATATTGTGTCGGTTAGCGGCTGTAAGATTGCGGATGAGGATTTTGGCCGGATTCTTCAGTGGGTGCTTACGTATTTTCAGGAGCGGGGGATTTCGTATTTTCATAAGACCAGACATGAGGGATATCTGCGGCATCTGCTGGTGAGAAAGGCGGCCAGGACAGGAGAGATTCTGGTGGATTTGGTGACCAGCGGGCAGACACCGGGGAAGAAAGCGGAGGAGGAAATGCCTGCACTCGGTGGAGAAGCAGCTTCCGGGGAGGAATTCTTCTGCCAGGATGGACCAGCGGAGGAGGCATTGCTTTCTGGTATGGTAAAGGGGCTTTTGGGGCTTAGACTGGACGGCCGGATTGTGGGCATTCTCAATACAATCAATGACAGTGTTGCGGATGCTGTGATTAATCAGGGAACCAAGGTTTTATACGGGCAGGACTATTTTTTTGAAGAGCTTTTGGGGCTTCGGTTCAAGATTTCGCCCTTCTCCTTTTTTCAGACCAATTCTCTGGGGGCGGAAGTATTATATGAGACTGCCAGGGAGTATATTGGGGATGCGCTGACAGGGGACGGGAACAAGGTGGTGTTCGACCTTTACAGCGGCACGGGGACCATTGCCCAGATGCTCTCGGCCACGGCCAAAAAAGTGGTGGGCGTGGAGATTGTAGAGGAGGCTGTGGAGGCCGCCAGGGAGAATGCCGTTATGAACGGGCTTACCAACTGCGAGTTCGTGGCCGG
>CAPNGW010000149.1 GCA_948665105.1 uncultured Lachnospiraceae bacterium | reverse complement strand
CCTCCCACGGCTATGAGCGCAGCCACCGGGACGGCGTGGAGAATACATTAAAGCTGTTGAAGGCATATATCTTATAAGAATAGAGCAATTTACCTGCCGAAATACAGCACTGCCGAATACTTTTGATAAAAATTGTCGAAATTCTATTGTCAAAAGCCTCATTTTGTGATATTTTTAAGGAGTCATTACGCTTTTAAGAGACAGAAATTGAGAGGTGGCAACAATATGAAATTAAGCAAAATAAACAAAGCTTTTATGATGATAATTGTGTTTGTTGCCATCAGTTTATTGCTGAGCATTGTATATTTGATTCAGATAAATGAAAATAAAAAGCAGGCCAGCCAGACCTCCGCGGTTCTGATTAACCAGCTGGAGCATATTATTGCCAACAATAAAGCAAAGGAAGACACACTTGTGGCTTCTCTGAAGGAAAACTATATAGCAAAGGCCAAGACCATATCCTACATCATTGACAACAGCCCTGAAACGGCAGGGAACCTGGTGGAGCTGATAAAAATTGCCAATTTAACCCAGGTGGATGAGATTCATCTCTTCAATGCCACCGGGACAATCTATGGAGGAACTACGCCGCAGTATTATGGATATTCCTTTGATTCCGGTGAGCAGATGGCTTATTTTAAGCCTATGCTTGAGGACAAAGAGCTGACCATGTGCCAGGATGTTGTGCCAAACACCGCTGAAGAAAAGCCCATGATGTATGCCATCTGCTGGAATGACCAGGGGACACAGATGCTTCAGGTGGGTATTGAGCCGTTTCGGCTGATGGAAGAGCTCAGAGTCAATGATATTAGCGAGGTGGTAAAAGGGATAGCTACCTATACGGGTATTACGGTGGTTGTTGCGGACAAAGCCTCCGGGGAGATTCAGGGGGCGACGCTCCCGTCACTGGTGGGGAAGAAGCTTGACGAAATAGGAATGATTTTTCAGGGTAATGCTGTTGACCATGTGCGCATGTTTGAAGGGAGCATCAACGGAGAGGAATCCTACTATGCGGTGCATGGCTATGACCAGTATCTTGTGGCAGTCATACAGCAAAGAAGCATTGTTGATAAGGATGTGCCACAGATTCTGGGGATTGTTGCCGTGTATCTCTTCGTTGCAGTAATTGTGTCTCTGCTTATTATCAGGAAGTTAACGACTCGTGCCTATAAGGAACAGAAAAATGCCACTACTGATTACATGACGGGATTTTTGAACCGCAGAGGCTACGAGAACCACATAGAGGCTTACAATGCAGCGCCTCCTGAGGAGAATTTTGTCTATGTGTCCATGGACTTAAACGGCTTAAAGCAGATTAATGACACCTTTGGCCACATGGTTGGTGATGAGGTGATAAAAGCGGCAGCTTCGTGTATGAAGGCATGCTTTGGAAATTACGGGGATTTGTTCCGGATAGGTGGTGACGAATTTGTGGCAATGATAGTGGCGGATGACAACCAGCTGGAACAAATAAAAGGCGATTTTGAGAAAATGACAAGAACCTGGTGTGGAAATCTTGTGAAGGGATTGTCGGTGTCCTACGGCTGTGTCCGGGGGAAAGAATTTCCGGAGAAATCACTGACAGAAATAGCGGAAATTGCCGATATGAGAATGTACCAGGCAAAGCAGGAGCACTACAGAGTCAACGGGAAAGACAGGCGAAGGAGCAATTAATAGCGGCCTGTCCGGCTGCAGAACGCAAGAAGAAACGGGGCCAAAGCCCACGCAAACGATTTAAGGTTGCGTGGACTATGGCCCCGTCTCATTCCGGGCCTGCCTAGTTATCCTCCGCCTGGTCCGCACTCATGGAATACACCTGCCGCTTTCTGGCCATCTCATCGCTCTCCAGATACTCGTCATACGTGGTCACCTTATCAATGATAGAACCATTGGGCAAGAATTCAATAATCCGGTTGGCCGTGGTCTGCACAATCTGATGGTCCCTGGAAGCAAACAGAATCACACCTGAAAACTTCATCATTCCGTTATTTAAGGCGGTTATGGACTCCATATCCAGATGGTCCGTAGGCTCATCCATAATCAGAACATTGGAAGCCTGAATCATCATCCGGGACAACAGAACCCGGACCTTCTCGCCACCGGAGAGGACCCGCATCTTCTTCACACCGTCCTCGCCGGCAAAGAGCATCCGCCCCAGGAATCCCCGGACATATGTGGCATCCTTAATCTCTGAGTACTGGGTCAGCCAGTCCACAATCAACAAATCCGTATCAAAAATCTCCGTATTATCCTTGGGAAAGTAAGATTGAGAGGTAGTCACGCCCCACTTATAATTCCCCTGGTCCGGCTCCATCTCTCCGGCCAGAATTTTAAAGAGCGTGGTCTTGGCAATTTCATTGCTCCCCACAAATCCAATCTTGTCGTCATGGCCCACAATAAAGGACACGTTGTCCAGCACCTTCACCCCGTCAATGGTCTTACTGATTCCCTCCACTGTCAGCACCTCATTGCCGATTTCCCGGGCTGGACGGAAGTCAATGTAGGGATACTTCCGGCTGGAGGGCTTAATTTCATCCAGCTGAATCTTCTCCAGCGCTTTCTTACGGGAGGTTGCCTGTTTGGATTTGGAAGCGTTGGCGGAAAACCGGGAAATGAATTCCTGCAGCTCCTTAATCTTCTCCTCTTTCTTTTTGTTGGCCTCCTTCATCTGCTTAATCAGAAGCTGGCTGGACTCATACCAGAAGTCATAGTTGCCGGCGTAAAGCTGAATCTTGGCATAATCAATATCAGCCGTGTGCGTGCAGACCTTGTTTAAGAAATAGCGGTCATGGGACACCACAATCACCGTATTGTCGAAGTTGATTAAAAATTCCTCCAGCCAGGCGATGGCGTCAAGGTCCAGATGGTTGGTGGGTTCGTCCAGAAGCAGAATGTCGGGGTTGCCGAAAAGTGCCTGGGCCAGCAGTACCTTCACCTTCTGGGCACCGTTTAAATCCTTCATGAGGCAAGTATGAAATTCCGTCTCAATGCCCAGACCGTTAAGAAGCTGGGCCCCATCGGACTCCGCGTTCCAGCCGTCCATATCGGCGAACTCCGCCTCCAGCTCACTGGCCTTAATACCGTCCTCGTCGGAAAAATCCTCCTTCATGTAGATGGCGTCCTTTTCCTTCATAATGTCATAAAGCCGCTGATTTCCCATGATAACCGTATCCAGAACCGGGAATTCATCATACTTGAAATGATCCTGCTGCAGGAAGGACAGCCGCTGCCCGGGAGTGATGGTCACATCCCCGTTTGTGGGCTCTAACTGCCCGTTTAAAATCTTTAAAAATGTGGATTTGCCGGCGCCATTGGCCCCGATTAAGCCGTAACAGTTTCCTTCTGTGAATTTGATATTCACATCTTCAAAAAGCGCCTTTTTGCCGATTCGCAAGGTCACATTATTTGCACTGATCATGTCTGTCGATACCTTTCTTCACTGATGAATGTTTGTAGCAATCGTCTCTATTTTAACGTAAAATTTAAGTTTTGCAATAGTTTTTCGAAATATTTTTAAAGGAGAAGAAGAAAAACATTAATAATTTTGTCATAAAAGATTTGAAAAGGAAGAAAAGTCTGGTATAATAAGTGCAATGTTTATTCGCAAGGTAGTTTTCTGGCGCTTTGAATACCCTTTTCAGGGAGCTTTGGGAAGAGGAGATATTTATTATGGTAGAATTGTTCGATAACCTGCCGGGAGGGATGATTGTATTCCATGCGGACCCACCTTACAAAGTACGTTATGTGAATGAGGCATTTGCGGAGAATCTGGGCTTCAGTAAGGAGGATATCCTTACGGCAGATGAAAGGGACAACCGGCGTATCTACGAGGAGGACATTCCTTTGGTGCGGATGGTATTCACCGAGGCAAGAGCCAAGGGGGTTTCCGGAGAGTATGAACTTCGGTTCAGGACCAGCCGGGGTGTGTACCAGTGGTATGTGTGCAAGGTCAGCTGCGTGGAGGATGCCACTGAGGGAAGATTGTTTATCATGAGCATCTGGGATATTGAGGAGCGCAAGCAGGTGGAGGAGGAGCTCTTTGTTCAGATGGAGCGATACCGGCTTTTGGAGAATATTACCGGAGAGCTGCCCTTTGATTATGATGTAGTCAGCGGAGAGTGCTTTATTGCCAGAAAGTATCTTGCAATGCGCGGAATAAATTCCATTGAGCATTTTGCCAGAAGAAGCGAGATGGAGAGTTATATTCACATTCAGGATATTCATCGGTTTCAGATGACCATGGACCAGGCCAGCGGGCGGGAATCCCAGGGCAGCATAGATTTGCGGCTTGATGTGAGTACCCCGGGGGAATCGGAGAGGTATGCCTGGTACCGGTTGACCTACAAGAGTATTTTGGGCATGAACGGTAAGATTATACGTGTCGTGGGACGGATGATGGACATTGACCAGGAGAAGCAGGAGCAGGAACAGCTTTCACAGCAGGCTAAAAAGGATCCTCTGACTGGTCTTCTCAACAAGGCAGCCACCCGTGGGGAGGTGGCGGAATATCTGAGAAAATGCCAGGACAAATCCCACGCCATGCTTGTGATTGACATTGATAACTTCAAGATGATTAACGATACCTTCGGCCACCTGTTTGGCGACAGTGTACTTGTGGATATTGCGGAAAAAATTGTGGCTTCCTTTCGCACCAGCGATATCGTAGGGCGCGTGGGCGGCGACGAATTTCTGGTGTTCATGAAGGAGGTGGAGCCCCAGATTGTGGAAGACAAGGCACGCTTGCTGTGTGAGAAGATAAAGCAACAGTACCAGGAGGATGATTTGAGCGTGGAAATCAGCTGCAGCGTGGGAATCGCCTTCTTTAATCAGGACGGAATCAACTATGATAAGCTGTTTGAACGGGCGGATTATGCCATGTATCAGGCCAAGAGTGCAGGTAAGAATCAGTACCGGTTCACGGATAACGTAAGCTGGGAGGCAGGCTTTGTAAGACGCAAGGCCTCTGGGCGCCAGGATAAGGATTATCATTCCAGAGAGCAGGATGAGAACTTCCTGTCTGCTGCATTTTCCCTGCTGACCTACTCCAGAAATATCAACAACTCCCTGAACCTTTTGCTGGAGCGCATTGGCAAACGGTACAATCTGGATGTGGTGGCGGTTCTGGAGGATGTCAGGGGTACAAAGGAATTCATTCAGACCAACTGCTGGAAACGGGGAAGCGGAATTGTAAACGATCCGGTGTATCAGGGGGGCTATGAAGAGTGGGGCTCCTATATACCGGACTTTGACGACAGGGGAATATTGGCTGTGGATGATTACGACAGTGAGGAGTGGAAGGGGAAATCTGTGCGGCTTCGAAGTGGCAGGCACATCCGCTCGCTGGTCAACTGCCGGTTCCAGAGCAGGGATGACCGTCGTGGAATGGTGACCTATTGTATGCTGTCCCAGAATCGGGGCTGGAGCGAATACGAGAAGGAAAATTTCCAGAAGATTTCCAAAATTATTGCCGTATTTGTGTCTCTAAAGAGCAACCAGATGGAGCTGCAGAACACCATACAGGATTTGACGCGGCGTGACCGGCTGACAGGACTTTTGAACGATAAGGCATTCCGGGAGGAGGCCCAGGCGATTTTAAACTCCATGGACCAGAGACTGCAATATGCCATGGTCTACACGGACATTCGGGATTTTTCCTGCATCAACGAGAACTACGGTATGGATGTGGGAAGCCGGGTGCTGAGGGATTGTGCCACAGCCATTGCCTCCGCCAGCATGGTGCTGTCCGGCCGCCTGCACGCGGATTTGTTTGTAAGTCTGATTTGGGAGAAGGACAGGGAGACCATCCTGCATATGGTGGAGAGTACCAGCAAGCTGTTCATGAATGTACAGCGGAAAAAGCGCTCTATGGATAACCTATGTCTCATTGCAGGTATCTATTTTATTGAGAAGCCCGGGGAGGATGTGGAGACTGCCATTGAGAACGCCAACCTGGTGCGTAAGAAGATTAAGCAGGACACCAACGGGGCTGCTGTGCAGATTTATTCACCGGATTTACGGGAACAGAGGGAGACGGAGAACCGGATTCTTACAGAATTTGAAAAGGCACTGGTGGAGAATCGGTTAAAAATCTATATTCAGCCCAAGTTCCTTTTAAAGTCCATGGAAACCGTGGGAGGAGAAGCGCTGGCCCGCTGGATCCGCAAGGACGGAAGCATG
>CAPNGW010000148.1 GCA_948665105.1 uncultured Lachnospiraceae bacterium | reverse complement strand
GGCACAAAAGCGCACAGCCCGAAGCATCCGAAGGGCGTCCTCTGTGAAGCGTTCCTTTGGGTCTCCCACACAGCGGATAAGGCCCCGCTGCAAATCCCCCATCCCGTCAAACAAATCCACCAGGCCCTCCATCTCATTGTAAGCCATGGCATTGATGGTAAAATCCCGGCGCTTTAAATCCTCGGAAAGGCATCTCGTAAAAGTCACCTGGCTGGGATGACGCCCATCCGCATAGTCCCCATCAATACGATAGGTAGTGACTTCAAAGCCCTCCCCCTCCAGGAGAACCGTAACGGTTCCGTGCTTTATTCCGGTGTCTATGGTTTTTGCAAAGACCGCTTTCACCTGGTCCGGTCTGGCCGAGGTTGTGATATCCCAGTCCCAGGGTGTTTTCTTAAGAAGGCTGTCCCGAACACAGCCACCCACAGCATAGCCCTCATAGCCTGCCTTGTTGAGAGTGTCGAGAATATATTTTACTTTAACGGGCAACTCTATCTGCATGGTAAACCTGCTTTCCTGAATTTTTCTTTTAGCATACCATATTTTTTCCATCTGTGGTATACTCTAATCAAATTGATGTTGGGCTCAAAAAGGGCTTTTCAATACTGATACCTACAAAAACCCTTTTTGACCTCAGCATCATCTGATTTTACTTCTACAGATGAAAGGACGATTTTGTATCATGAAACGAAATACTGTCATTTTTGATTTGGACGGGACATTGCTGGATACCCTTGACGATTTGGCGGACAGCGTCAACCATATGATGGATGTCTGCCACTTTCCCCGGCACTCTGTGGATGAGGTGCGGCAAATGGTGGGAAACGGAGTTCCTGTGCTTATAGAAAGAGCCATTCCCGGCGGGAGGACAAATCCCCACTACGAGGAATGTGTCCGCGGGTTCCGGGAATATTATGCCGCACATATGCAGATAAAAACCGGGCCTTTTCCAGGAATTTTAAAGCTGCTTACACAGCTTCAGGATGAGGGATACCATCTGGCCGTGGTGTCCAACAAATTCGACGCGGCGGTAAAAGCCTTATGCCGGGATTTTTTTGATGATATCATACCTGTGGCCATGGGGGAATCCCCTTCAGTTGCACGAAAGCCGGCGCCGGACACAGTCTTTGCGGCCATGGAGCAGCTTGGGGTGAATGCCGGGGATTGTATTTATGTGGGAGATTCAGATGTGGATATACAAACCGCTGAGAATTCCGGAATCCCCTGCATCAGCGTCAGCTGGGGATTTCAGGATGAAGAATTTCTAAAAGCTCATTTTGCGAAGATAATCGTCTCCTCCACTGAGGAACTTCTGGCAGCCATCCATGGGCTGTAATATTGACATCTCTTAACATCTATTATACATTGAATGTAGGAATAGCAAGAACTTTTATCTACTTAGAAAGGAGAATTTTATTATGAGTGTAAATACGTTCCGAAATATGTCTTATGGGCTATACGTGGTAAGCTCCCTGGATGGAGACCGCCCGGTGGGGTGCATCGCCAACAGTATCATGCAGATTACTGCCTCGCCTGCCACGGTGGCTGTGAGTCTGAATCATGACAACTACACCAACAGCTGTGTGGCAGTGACAGGGAAATTTGCATTTTCCATTTTGTCGGAAAAGTCTGCACCGTCCATCATCGGCGGGTTCGGGTTTCGCTCCAGCAGGGACAACGACAAGTTTGCGGAGGTTCCCCATGTGATGAAGGAGGGACTTCCCGTTCTGACAGACGCCTGCGGGTATGTGGTGTGCAAGGTGCTTAAGACCATGGAGACAGAGACCCATACGGTGTTCCTGGGTGAAGTCATTGATGCGGATGTGCTGGACGAATCGGCGCCGGCCATGACGTATGCGTACTATCACAATGTCATTAAGGGAACGAGCCCCAAAAATGCGCCCACGTTTTTGCAGGAGGACAATCCGGAAGCAGTGCCTGAGGGTGAGAAGAAGATTCATAAGTGGAAGTGCCAGGTCTGCGGATATATTTATGAGGGAGAGACCTTGCCGGAGGATTATAAGTGTCCGATCTGTGGACAGGGGGCAGATAAATTTGTAATGATAGAATAAGCGACGCTTCCTTTGGGGGAGATTTTTCTCCCCCCTTTACGGTTCCACCAGCTGTTCACAGGAACACCCCAAGGCCCGGGCCAGCTTCAGGAGCGTCGCTGCCTGGGTTTTGTTAATGTCGCGCTGGCGTTGTTCAAAAAGCTGTATCTGACGCAAAGGAACCCCCGATTTATCTGCAAGCTGCTGTTGTGATAATTTGGCGTAAGCCCTTAACCTCTTAAGCTGTGTTTCCCGACGTGTGCCGTTGTTGTATGTCTCCATGGTAATGACGAATTTTTCAATATCCGCTTCGTGAAGGGGATGATACATCACATCTTCCACATCCGGGAGCGCAAGGCCGCTTCTTACAAGCACTTCTTTTGCCACCTCGCAACCGTTTTTACCTGCCACGTAGGTAGGATTTGCAATTTCAAATTGCCGGGCAATCCCTGATACAAGAAACATGGTAAAAAATTTTTGCAGATTATATTCCAATGTGTTGACTGCATAATCCAGCATATCCCCCATGACGCGTTGGCACAAAGGTAAATATTTTTCATCGTAAGCGTGGGTCATCATCTCTCATCTCCTCCCTCATAATATCCAGCATAAAAATGTCCCGAACTGAAGTGGCATTACGAAAAACCAACCTGCCACAGCTTCTGATAAGCCATACGTGGAGAGCCATTCTGGAGGCGAATGATGCCGCATTTTTGGAAGCCGAAATCTTCTATGACACGCTGCATCACCTTGTTGTCAACGTGAGTATCGATGCGAAGGCCAAATCCCCGGCTGTTGCAGAGGCGTTCACACCAGGCAAAGCATTGTTTTGCCATGCCTGGCAGAATCCCGGCGGAGGCCATGCGGTGGATGGTGGCATAGGGTTCGTCTGTTAACCAGGCTCCCTCCTCTATGGTGCGGTAGGTGGGGTCTTCCCCGAAAATCAGAGCAAAAACGGCGTGAATCTGACCCTGTTCGGTACAGATATAACAATTTCCGGCCTGAATATCAGCGGCAATGTCCGTTTCGGCGGGGTAGCCGCCTGTCCACTGGGTGGCGTTGCCGTTTTGGGCCATGTAAGCTCTGGCCCGGTCATAGATTGGCATGATGTTAGAAAGGTCGGCAGGGCCGGCTTTTTTTATTTCCATGTTTTCACTCTCCTGTTACTTTTCTGCCAGATATTTTCCCAGGCTATCCTGAACCTTTTCTCTGATTTCCGTCATAATCTGCTCTGCCTCTCTCCCCTCAATTCCCGCCTGGTCTGCCACCTCCGTCAGCTCTTTTTTCCCGGGATTGCGTCCGTTCCCATTGATGCTGGTGGCGTGTTCCCCTCCGATGGAACTGCTGTAAGTCAAGTCATAGGCCGGAGCCAATTTCCATCTATCCTTTGCTTCATCATACAGATACGTAAAATTCTTGGAATGGTCATCCCGATTGTGAGCAAATACATTGAAGCACATTCTGCGAAAAAGCTGCAAGGTCTCTGTGTGGTCCCGGGTTAAAATGCTTGTCAGCTTCATCAGAGTATGGTAATCCAGATTGGGAATCCGGTGGCTGGTCTCTAAAATTGCGCTGACAGTCAGCATATGTCTGCGCATGAGGTTTCCTTCCTTATCCCGGTACCTGTCAAACCTCCTTGTGCCGAAATATCCACCGCATACCTCTGATGCAAAGAGTCTGGTTTCACTCACTTGTATGCCACAGTTCACGGCACATTTGGCATAAGCAAATTCCTGCACCCCGATATCCGGCCGGTCAAAAGAGGAAGGGAACTTTACAATCCACGGTTCCCCATCCACCTCCGTCAGAATCTTAGGTCTGGCCCCTCCCGAAGAGCCGCCCAGCCGAAACAGTTCATCCAAATTCTCCGTCTCATTGGTCAAAAGCATCTGTCTGCATTGCTCCGCCATCCGATCATAGTCAAGAGTCTGTCCCTCCGTCCACAATTCATGGCAGGGCCGATAAGTCAAGGCTCCCATCCCGCTGTCTCCCACAATGGCAAGACGATTGAGGTTATCCACCTGATGTGGGTCCATACGCTCCCGCAAAAGCATCCGATCCACCAGCAATCTGCCCCAGCCGTCGGGAAGACTGTCCGCAAACACCCCGAACATTCCCCCGAAAGGCTCCCATTTTGGCAGGAATACCTTTTTCTCCAAAGGCAGGCTGAAGGGACTGATGGGAAATCCTGTTTCCAGCCATCCCCCATCGTATTCAAAGGCGGTAAGATGATCCCCGGTAACTGCCAATGTTCCTACCCTTCTCTCCTGAAAGAGAACTTCCAATGTCTTAATTCTGTTCATCAATAATCTCCTGTATGGACCGATACTGCTTCTTTCCAAAAAGCTGCAAAAAATCCTCCTGGCAGCCAAGGGCAATGGCAATTCGAAGCAGTGAAACCAGGGAAATTTCTCCCGTCCGTTCAAAACGCTTCAGGGAGCCCAGACTTACCCCGGATTTGCGGCTTAGCTGTTCCTGGGTAAGGCCAGCCTCTTTTCTCCTGGCTTTCACATTTGCTACAATTTCAGTTGTAATTTCTTTTGGCGTTGTTTTGAATTGATTCAAATCTATCATGATTCATATTTTAACTGAAATCAACAAAAAAAGCAAGAATAGATAATATTTTATCTATTCTTGCTGCATCCATGGACAAAGAGACACTGAGGGTATGATTCCGGTACTAATTCAGTCCCCGGAAGCCCTTCCCGATAATTTCACTACTGTTGGTAATCATTAGAAAAGCATCCGAGTCGTGAAATTTGATGAAGTTCCGAAGCTCCACTGCCTGGCCCCGTTTTAAGACCGTCAGGATAATATAGCGCTCCTTGTGCTCATATGTACCCTCACCTTTAAAAACCGTGGCGCTTCGCTGCAAATGCTGGTGAATGTAATCACAGATGGGTTCCGGGCGGTTGCACACAATGGTAAAATATTTGCACAGATTGATATTCTCAATCACTGTATCGATTACCAGGGACTTTGCCAGTAGCCCTGTGACGGAGAACAATCCCGTCTTCACGTCAAAGACGAAGCAGGCCATCACGGTGATTACCAAATCCACCAGGAAGAGCGGCGTCCCGATATTTCCAAGGCGGGTATGCTTCTTTAGAATCATGGCAATGACGTCCGTGCCTCCTCCCGAGGCCCCGATGTTAAAAAGTACGGCCGAGCTGAAGGCCGGCACGGCAATGGCGAAAAGAAGCTCCAGCATGGGCTCATCCGTCAAAGGCCCGCTCATGGGAGCTGCATTCTCCAGAACACTTAAGCCCACCGACATCAGCAGGCTGACGTACACGGTCTTAATGCCAAAGCTTTTTCCCAAGAATATAAATCCCACCACCATCAGAAGCATATTGATGATAAAGTTGATGGTACCGGCAGTGAAAGGAGTCACAGCAGCCAGCACAATGGCAATGCCCGTAACGCCCCCGAAGGAAAAATTATTGGGAAATTTAAATACATACACACCGACAACCATAATTAGGGTTGCCACTGTAATCACCAGATATTCCAGTACCTGCTGCCAAAACCATTTTCGATTCAGACGTTTTATCAAAGCCGCACGGCTCATAATGTTCTTCCCTCCCGCTTCTCATAGGCGTGCATCCAGTCCGCCTTAAAAAAGTATATGAGAAAAATGACGGAGCTTAAACTCCAGGTTATAGGATAAGCCCAGAACACTGTCTGGATTACCGGAACCAGCTTTACCGCCACCGTTATATATGTAATACGTAAGACACACCAGCAAATCATCATCACCACCATGGGAATAATGGCCCGTCCCGCGCCCCGGAAGATTCCCGCCAGACAGTGGGAAAATGCCAACAGGAAGTAAAATAACGTCACCGTTTTTGCCTGTGTCACCCCAAACTGAATCACCTGTGCCTCATCATTAAAAAGCCCTATCAGCCTGGGAGCCAGAAAATTAATGGTAATTCCTATGATTTCCGCTATGGTGATGGAGCAGAGAATCCCGAATAAGGCACCCCTTTTGGCCCGGTCATATTTTCTTGCGCCAAGGTTCTGACTGATGAAGGTGGTAAGGGCCATGGCAAAGCAGGTGATGGGCAAAAAGCCAAAGCCCTCAATCTTGGCATAGGAACCGCAGCCCGCCATGGCGTCTGGCCCGAAGGCGTTGATATTGGACTGCACCACCACATTGGCCAGGGCAATGATGGAATTCTGTACCCCGGCCGGCAGACCGTTG
>CAPNGW010000147.1 GCA_948665105.1 uncultured Lachnospiraceae bacterium | reverse complement strand
ATGCCAAAATTGACAAGCGGGGCAAGAAGCTCGTCAATTCCCAGGAGCAGTTCTGCCAGGAGGCCAAGGCCTTAAGCCCCAAGGCGGCAGGCGTGTATCAGGCCAGGGTGTTTGTTCCGGCGGAGCCGGCAGAATAAACGGAGGAATCATGAAAAAGATATTATTTACTGATTTGGACGGAACACTCCTAAAAAATGACAAGACAATCTCAGAGCGCAACCGGAAGGCCATCTGTAATATGGTGGCCGCCGGACATTTCATAGTGCCCACCACCGGAAGGTCGGTGCCGGGCGCCATGGCAGTGTTGGGAAAAACAGGTATTGACCATCTGCTTCGCTATCTGATTGCATATAACGGAGCGGTGGTGTACGATATTAAGGAAGAACGGGTCATAGAGAATAAGACCATGTCCTATGAGGATGTGGCCTACCTCTTTGGAGAAGCGGAGAGGTATGGCATTCACATTCAGACCTACACCTGGGAGTATGTTCTGGCAAAGAAGGATACCCGGGAGCTTCGCTATTACGTTGGCAGAACCACCACCACTCCCCTGGTGACGGAGGATATCTTTTCCGCCATGAAGGAAGAACCCAACAAGGTGCTGCTGGTGGACATTGATGACCATGAACGGCTGGTGAAGTTCCGGGAGGACCATGCGAAATGGGCCCTTGAACGCTCCACCACCATGTTTTCCTGCGCCCAGTATCTGGAATACTGCCCCCTGAATTCTGACAAGGGGGCGGGCCTTGCATTTATACGGGACTATCTGGGCGTGGACAAGGAAAGTACGTATGCCGTGGGAGATGAGCAGAACGATATCTCCATGCTTCACGCGGCGGGTACAGGAATTGCCATGAAAAATGGGGTGGAGGAGACAAAGGCGGCAGCGGATTACGTGACAGAGCAGGACAACGAGCACGATGCCATTGCGGAAATTATCGAAAAATTTATACTTGACTGACTGGTGAGAATGTGATAGAGTAAAGAAGTTATATGAAAACAAAGTAGAGTATCCACTCTCACCTTAGCGCAAATGGGCGACTAATGGTTCATATTCCGACACAGTATGTGTTTATTGAGAATGAATGTGGATAGTCTGCCTATCCACTATTTTTTTGGAGGTGCAAGACCATTAGCGATTTAATGATTAACGAACAAATCAAAGATAAGGAAGTGCGGGTTGTAAGCGAGTCAGGTGAACAGCTTGGCATTATGCCATCCAGAGAGGCCTTAAGGCTGGCTCAGGAGGCAGAACTTGATTTGGTGAAGATTGCCCCTACGGCCAAGCCGCCGGTGTGCAAAATCATTGACTATGGCAAGTTCAAATATGAACAGGTCAGGAAGGATAAGGAAGCCAAGAAGAAGCAGAAAATCATTGAGCTGAAGGAAATTCGCTTATCACCCAATATTGATACCAATGATTTGAACACCAAAATTGGCGCTGCGCGAAAATTTGTTTCCAAGGGCAACAAGGTGAAGATTACACTGAGGTTCCGCGGACGGGAGATGGCTCACATGCACAGCAGCAAGCACATCCTGGATGATTTTGCGGAGCAGCTTTCCGACATTGCAGTGGTGGAGAAGCCGTCCAAAGTGGAAGGGCGCAGCATCAGCATGGTGCTGACAGAGAAAAAGCAATAGGCGCGTGTCGTGCACCCCTGTTGCCGGGACTAATTGATTCTTAAGGAGGAAATTCAAAATGCCAAAAATTAAAACAAGCAGAGCAGCTGCAAAACGCTTCAAAGTGACAGGAACCGGTAAATTAAAGAGAAACAAAGCTTATAAGAGCCATATCTTAACCAAGAAGAGCACCAAGAGAAAGAGAAATCTTCGCAAGGCCGCTATTACAGACAGCACCAACGTTAAGAATATGAAGAAGATTTTACCGTATTTATAGAATGAGTTAAGGAGGAAACGAAAGTCATGGCAAGAATCAAAGGCGGATTAAACGCTAAGAAAAGACATAACAGAACTTTAAAACTGGCGAAAGGCTACAGAGGTGCCCGTTCCAAACAGTACCGTGTGGCAAAGCAGTCTGTGATGAGAGCCTTAACCAGTTCTTATGCAGGTAGAAAAGAGAGGAAGCGGCAGTTCCGTCAGCTGTGGATTGCAAGAATCAATGCAGCTGCAAGAATCAACGGAATTTCTTACAGCCAGTTCATGTACGGCTTGAAGCTGGCCGGTGTGGAAGTGAACCGGAAGATGCTCTCCGAGATGGCTGTCAACGATGCAGATGGATTTAAGACCCTGGCAGAGCTGGCCAAGTCCAAGGTGGCTTAAGAGCGGAGGAAGTCTTTATATAGGCTCGTTACAGTTGACGCTACATTCTTGGCAGAACTGCTTTTTGCGGCTTTACCCGTAACACAGCCTTCCCTCTGTCAGCCATGCACAGAGAAACTCTTACGTAAGTATGTATTTTTTGTGTATGGCTGACGAGTGAAGGGTAAGAAGCAATACATAGAAAAGGCTCTGGGAGCTTTTTGCTCTGGTGAATAAAAATTTTTAAAAATTTTTTAAAAAAAGTACTTGATTTTTTAAAAGCAGTCTGATATAATACATTTTGTTGAGTTTGAATATGGCTCGTTGGTCAAGCGGTTAAGACGCCGCCCTCTCACGGCGGAAACAGGGGTTCGATTCCCCTACGAGCTGTTAGCTATTAAGAATAGCCCAACCCAAAAGAAGTTGTAGTTCCAACGCGGGCTACAATTTTTTTTGCTTTAAGGAGGATGTGGAAATGAGAAAAGGAAAAATTATCGTACTGTATCTGGTGGTAGTGCTGGCTTTGGGGATGCTGGCAGGCTGTGGGGAGAAGATGGATGCCAGCGCGTATGTAAAGGCGTTGCTTGATAACACTTACAAGAACGATTCCAGCGGCATTCTGGAGCAGAAGATTGGTACCAAGGAGGAAGCGGAAGAGCTGTATGAGCAGGGATTAGATGCCGTCATGGCTTCTCTCGTTCAGGAGAATATATCGGAAGAATTAAAGGCTGAGTACCGTACTGTGCTGGCTGACTTATATGCAAAGGTAAAATATACCGTGGGGGAATTTGAGGAGCAGGAGGATGGCTCCCTTGTGGTTACGATTAATTGCCAACAGATGAATGTATTTGAACCGGCCATGGCGGCTTACATAGAAGGTGTTGAAGAGCTTTCAGGGGAATATGAGAAGGAAGAGATTCCCAGCCAGGAGAAGCAAAATGAGATGACCCGCCAGCTGTTTAAGGATTGTATCAAAGATACGCTTGCAGACGTAACGTATGGGCCAAATACCTCAATCACTGTCAGGGTAGAGTTGAATAACAATGTTTATTCTCTGAATTCAAAAGATTTTTCAAATCTGGAGATGTCACTCCTTGACCTTAGTGCTTTGAGAGGAAGCTGATTTCGCCAAAAGGCAATCCGGGTGCAGTATGCACTTTAGACTTATAATGTTACAGTTCACTCGCGCCATTCGCAAAGGTACCTTCGGTGCTTTCTCGTTGCTGCGCAACTAACTTTGCTCATAAAACGGTCTACGTTCCACTTCGGTCCGTGCTAAACAAGTCCCACTGGGACTTAGCACCGCTCCCTTCGTCAGATTAGAACTGACAAAATTCATGCAAGCATGATTTTGCACAGATTCTAATCTGACGAGTGAACTGTAACTATAAAATGGAATTTTTTTGCGAAAAACCTTGCAATCCTCATGTAATCGTGCTATGATGTATAAGATAACTGAATAGACTTGAACTTGAGAGTGGGCATCGGTCCACTCTCAATTTTGTGTGAGGGCCGAAGAAGCCAAAATACAGCACAAGAAGAAGGTGAAACCATGACGAAGAGAGAAGAATATGAACAGCGCACGGAGCAGCTTTTGCTCCCGATTCTTGCGGAGCTGAAGTTTGAGCTGGTGGATGTGGAATATGTTAAGGAAGGCTCTAACTGGTACTTAAGAGCGTATATTGACAAAGAAGGCGGTATTGCCGTGAATGACTGCGAGGCAGTAAGCCGGAGAATGAACAGCCTGCTGGATGAGGAAGACTTCATCCCGGACGCATATATTTTCGAGGTGAGCTCCCCGGGGCTGGGGCGCCCTTTGAAGAAGGAGAAGGATTATGCCAGAAGCATGGGCAAGGAGTTGGAGATTCGCACCTACCGGGCCATTAACTGGGAGAAAGAATTCTACGGAATTTTGACAGCTTATGATGAGAAAAGCGTCACCATTGAGACGGCAGAGGGAGACAGCTTAACCTTTGCCAAGACAGATATTGCACTGATACGCCTTGCATTTGATTTTTAAAAACACTTTCGTATAACAGAATGAAACACGAATAAGGAGGAGAAAGAAAATGAATAACGAGTTATTGGAAGCGTTAAATATACTGGAGAAGGAGAAGGATATCAGCAAGGAAACATTGCTGGAGGCCATTGAGAATTCTCTGATAACCGCCTGCAAGAACCATTTTGGCAAAGCGGAGAATATACGGGTGAACATTGACCCGGAAACCTGCGAGTACCATGTGTACCAGGAGAAAACCGTGGTGGAGGAGGTCACTGAGGAGGCGTTGGAAATCAGCCTTGCCAACGCAAAGATGATTGACTCCGTGTATGAAATTGGTGACATTGTCAACATTGAGGTGAAATCCAAGGAGTTCGGGCGCATTGCCACACAGAACGCCAAGAATGTGATTTTACAGAAAATCCGTGAGGAGGAGCGGAAGGTGCTCTTTAACCAGTATTACGGCAAGGAGAAGGATGTGGTGACGGGTATCGTTCAGCGCAACGTGGGCCGCAATATCAGCATTAACCTGGGTAAGACCGACGCCATCTTAAGTGAGAACGAGCAGGTGAAGGGTGAGGTGTTCCGTCCCACCGAGCGCATCAAGGTGTATATCCTGGAAGTGAAGGCCACCTCAAAGGGACCCAAAATTCTGGTGTCCAGAACCCATCCGGAGCTGGTAAAGAGACTTTTTGAGTCTGAGGTAACCGAGGTGAAGGAGGGCATCGTGGAGATTAAGAGTATCTCCAGAGAGGCAGGCAACCGCACGAAGATTGCCGTGTGGAGCAATGACCCGGATGTGGACCCGGTGGGCGCCTGTGTGGGCTTAAACAGCGCAAGAGTCAATGCCATTGTCAATGAGCTGCGGGGTGAGAAAATCGACATCATCACCTGGAATGAGAATCCGGCCATGCTGATTGAGAATGCCTTAAGCCCCGCAAAGGTTATCTCCGTAATTGCAGATGCGGAGGAAAAAACCGCCAAGGTAGTAGTTCCTGACTACCAGTTGTCCTTAGCCATCGGCAAGGAGGGCCAGAATGCGAGACTTGCGGCCCGCCTTACCGGTTTTAAGATAGATATCAAGAGTGAGACCCAGGCCAGAGAATCCGGGGATTTCATGGATTATGATGACTATGAAGAATATGAGGACTATGAGGAGGGCTACGAAGAAGACTATTACGAGGATTCCGAATATTCCGGGGAAGGGTACGAGAATGAATAAAAAAATTCCCCTGCGGCAATGTGTCGGTTGTGGAGAGATGAAGAACAAGAAAGAACTGTTTCGCGTCGTCAAAACAGCGGAGGAAGAAATTCTTCTGGACACAACCGGGAAGAAGAACGGCAGAGGCGCTTACATCTGCCCGGAGGTTGAATGCCTGAAGAAGGCAGCCAAGAACCGTGGCCTGGAGCGCTCCCTGAAAGCTGCCGTACCCAAGGAGATCGTGGATATCCTTATGAAGGAGATGGAAAATCGTTGAAGACGGATAAAATACTGTCCATGCTGGGATTGGCCGAGAAGGCAGGAAAAATCGCAAGTGGCGAATTTTCCACAGAGAAAGCTGTAAAATCTCATCAGGCATATTTGGTGGTGGTAGCCACGGACGCCTCTGACAATACCAAGAAGATGTTCCGCAATATGTGTGTATTTTACAAGGTTACCATGTACATTTACGGGACCAAGGAAGAGCTGGGACATTACATCGGCAAGCAGTACCGGGCGTCACTGGCAGTCACGGACCAGGGATTTTCCAAGTCTCTGGAATCGAAACTGAAAATGTTTTATGAAACGGAATCATGGAGGTAGTGAAGTATGGCAAAAGTCAGAATACATGCATTGGCAAAAGAATTAGATGTACAGTCCAAAGACGTCATCAGTTTCTTGGCTGAGAAGAATATAGAAGCAAAGACCGCATCCAGCTCAGTGGAGGAGGATGTGGCTGAAATGGTAAAGAAGCAGTTTGGCAGGACCGCCCCGGCGGCCAAGACAGCGCCAAAGCCTGTGGAA
>CAPNGW010000146.1 GCA_948665105.1 uncultured Lachnospiraceae bacterium | reverse complement strand
GCTGGTCATAACGCCGCTTCCTGCGCTCACCAGCATGGCGTCCGTATGTCCGTGATAGCAGCCTGCAAATTTGATGATTTTTGCTTTTCCCGTATAGCCTCTGGCTATGCGGAGGGCGCTCATTACCGCCTCTGTCCCGGAATTTACCATACGAATCATTTCCACATGGGGAATCCGTTCACAGATAAATTCCGCCATTTCCACTTCCGTCTCTGTGGCACAGCCAAAGCTTAAGCCCTTTTCACTGGCCTTGATTACCGCTTCCTTGATTCTCTTATCATTGTGGCCTAGAATCATAGGCCCCCAGGAACCAATATAGTCAATATATTCATTGCCGTCCACATCAAAAATCTTACAGCTCAAAGCCCCCTTTATAAATCTGGGTGCCTCCGATACAGAGCCATAGGCCCGCACAGGGCTGTTGACCCCTCCTGGGATTCTCTTTACAGCTCTTTCAAATAATTCTTCTGACCTGGTCATTATCCAATCCGTCCTTCCTCGATAAATCCGGCGATTTCTTTTGCAAAATAAGTAAGGTAAATGTCACAGCCTGCACGGTAGGCGCTGGCTGCCATCTCGCAGATAATCCTGTCCTCTTCTACATAGCCAAGCTTTGCCCCTGCCTTCACCATGGCGTATTCTCCGCTGACGGAATAGGCTGCCACCGGAAGCTTTATCCTGTCCTTTACCTCACGCACCATGTCAAGGTAAGACATGGCGGGTTTTACCATGATAATATCTGCGCCCTCCTCCACGTCCAGAAGGGCTTCCTTAATCCCCTCCCTGCGATTGTGAAAATCCATCTGATAGCTTTTTCTATCACCGAAGGAGGGAGCGGAGCCTGCTGCATCCCGGAAGGGCCCATAGAAGCCGGAGGCATATTTTACTGCATAGGACATAATGGGTGTCTCCTTATACCCCTTTGCATCCAGCATTTGACGGATAGCTCTCACCCTGCCGTCCATCATATCAGAGGGCGCCACCATATCCGCTCCGGCCTGAACATGGGAAAGGGCTGTTTTTGCCAAGAGCTCCAAAGTCCCATCATTTTCCACCTCCTGCCCCAAAAGCACACCGCAATGGCCATGGGAGGTATATTCGCACATGCAGACATCGGTAATCAAATACATTTCATTGCCAAATTCTGCTCTCGCCTTCTCCAGCGCCCTCTGGACAATTCCATCTTCGGCATAGGCCTGACTGCCCATCTCATCCTTGTAATCCGGAATGCCAAAAAACATCACCTTATTTACCCCTGCCTGAAGCAGTTCTTCCAACGCCTTTAAAAGGGTGTCCGTGCCGTAGCGAAACTGTCCCGGCATGGTGGGAATTTCTTCTTTGATATTGCTTCCTTCCTTTACGAAAACCGGATAAATCAGGGAGCTTTTATCTATCCTGGTCTCCCGCACCATTTTTCTTACTATCTCATTTCCCCTTAAACGTCTGGGCCTGATGTTCATCTCCATGTCACTGTTCCTCCTGCTTTTCCGCTGCTCTTTCTTTTAATTCTATCACCAGCTCCACCAGGCTGTCCATGGAAGCCTTCCTGGCCATATAGGTTTCCATTCCGTATTCGTCCGCCGCAGCCTTGGTCTGCTTCCCAATACAGGCGGCCCGCACCCTGGTGTAATCAAGTCCTGGTACTGCTTCCACAAAGCCTCGCACCGTGGAAGCGCTGGTAAACACCGCGCAGAAAATCTCTCCTGCTTCAAATGCCTTTTTCTGGTCTATGATTTCCTGTGTCTCATAAAAGGTGTCGTAGGTGGCGATATCCTCCACCACCAGATTGGGCTTTTCCCTCAAAGCATGAATCATTTCCTGATTTCCGATTCTGGCCCTTGGGATCAGGATATGCTCATCCCCCTTTAATTCCCGGCACAAAGCTTTTCCCAATGCTTCCCCATCAAAAATTTCGGGCACCAAATCCGGGAAAAAGCCCCGTTCCTCCAAAGCCTTTTGGGTACCGCTTCCGATTGCCGCCATTTTGACTCCGGATAATTGTCTCACATCTGTCCTGGCCCGGTGCATTTCCTCAAAGAAGACTCTCACCCCGGTGGGACTGGTGAAAGCAATCCAGTGATAGGAATTAAGCCTGGAAAATACTTTATGAAGGGGGCTTAAATCACTTACAGGGGCCGTGCGAATGGCCGGAAGTTCCAATACCTCGCTTCCCAGAAGCCTAAGCTTCCCGGCCATGGCGGACACAAGCTCTCTGGGTCTTGTAACCACTACCTTACATCCGAAGAGGGGCAACTTTTCATACCAGGCAAACTCCCGGGCCAGGCCGCATACACGGCCAACCACAATAATGGCCGGTGTCTCAATTCCCTGGCGCTTCACTTCCTCCCCCAGTGTGGAAACCGTGGCAATGATTCTCTTCTGGCCTGCCGTGGTGCCCTTCTGTAAAATAGCGGCGGGCATATCCGCATCCATCCCTGCTTTCAAAAGAGAAGCACAGATATCCTTAAGGGCGCTGACCCCCATAAGAAATACCAAAGTACCCTTTGTCCGCACCAGCGCCTCAAAATCAATATCATACTCTGCTCCCTCCTTTTTATGGCCGGTAATAATATGCAAAGAGGAGGTAAAATCTCTGTGGGTCACTGGAATCCCGTTATAGGCCGGGACAGCAATAGATGAGGTCACACCCGGAATTATCTCGTAGGGAATGCCTTCTTTTACCAAAAGCTCCAGCTCCTCCCCGCCCCGGCCAAACAGGAAGGGGTCTCCGCCCTTAAGCCGCACCACCCGATATCCTTTTTTTGCTTCCTCCGCCAGAATTTCGTTGATGCTTTCCTGGGGCATGGTGTGCCTGGATGCCCGTTTTCCCACATCGATGCACCTTGCACTCTCCGGAATCTGAGAGAGCACGCCTGTACCTACCAGACTGTCATATACCACCACCTCCGCAGCCTTAAGAGTCTCTAACCCTTTCAGTGTAAACAGTCCCACATCCCCCGGTCCCGCTCCTATTAGCCATACCTTTCCCATGCTCATGCTTTCCTCTCCTTCCTGCGCCTTTTCCGTGCCCATGCTTCCTTTCCTTCCTGCGCCTTTTCCATGCTCATGCTTCCGTTTCCCTGTCCTGCCCGCAGCTTTCCTGAAGCTGCTTTGCCAGAGCAATGCCCAGGCATTCCGCATCTTCCTTGTTTCCTGTAATGGAGCCTTTTTCATAATTTCCGGTGTCCTCGTCATAAAAAAGCCCCAGAAGCGTCATGTTATTTCCACTCACCATTCCATGGGCGGCAATGGGCAAAGAGCAGCCTCCATTCAGATGCCGCACAAAGGCGCGCTCTGCCAGAGCTTCATAGGCGCTGTCCACATCTTCAAAGCCCTTTAAGCCCGCTATCTCCTCTTCCCTTCTTCCCTGAACTGCCAGGATTCCCTGACCGGCGGCGGGAATCATTTCTGTTGGTTCAAAATACCGGAAAATCCGCTCCTCCAGTCCCAGACGCTTTAAGCCCGCCGCTGCAAGAATCAAGGCGCTGTATTCCCCGCTGTCCAGCTTTTGAAGCCTTGTTTGCACATTTCCTCTGACACTTTTACACTGTGCAGACGGGTACAGCTCCATTAATTGCAGGATTCTTCTTCTGCTGGAACAGCCAATGGGCTTTGACAAATCAAGCTCCTTTGCCCCTTTGGGAAGCACCAGTACGTCTCTTGGGTCCTCCCGTT
Organism: uncultured Lachnospiraceae bacterium; assembly: GCA_948665105.1. GTDB lineage: Bacteria > Bacillota > Clostridia > Lachnospirales > Lachnospiraceae > 14-2. The sequence continues at coordinate 2,616 of CAPNGW010000146.1, read as the reverse complement.
TGGAAAAGGCCAGAAGCGGCAGCTCTTTTGGAATTTCCATAGGCATATCCTTTAAGCTATGTACGGTAATATCGCATCGTTTGTCCAAAAGAGCCCGGTCCAGTTCCTTTACAAACAGTCCTTTTCCACCGATTTTATCCAATGTCCTGTCCAGAATCATATCTCCGGTGGTTTTCATGGTGAGGATATCCACCTGTGTATCCCTTGCATTTCGCTCTATATGGGCTTTTACCATTTCGCACTGTACAACGGCAAGCTTACTCTCCCTGCTGCCGATGATGATTTTCTTCATGCTCTGTCCTCCCTGCTGTCTGCGGTGGTATCACTGTTTTAGTGCCTGCTCTACTTTGCACCGCATTTCCCTGACCTTTTTGTGATTCCTTCCACCCCCGTTAAAGCCTATGACAATTCCATCCTGTTCTATAATACCGGGGAAATGAAAATCACATTTTTGCTGGTCGCTGGCCGTGTTTACCAAAACCCCATGTTCCTTGCAGGCACGGTAAACGGCGTCGTTGACTTCCGGATTATTTGTGGCGGCAATCACAAGATCCGCATCACAAATATCCGCCAAAGCATATTCCTTCTGGCGGTATGTAAGCTGCCCTTCCTCTGACAAGGCCAAAATCTCAGAAGAAGCCTCAGGCGCAACGACCTCCATCTTTTTTACAAAGGAAAGAAGAGTTCTCACTCTTCTGGAAGCAATATTTCCTGCTCCAAAAACCACCACTTTTTTGTCTGTCAAATCCGTGAACAACGGAAAAAACTTTTTCTCCTTATTCTCCATACAGCTTTTCCAATCCCTTCACACAATGCAAGAATTCCTCCTCTTCAAGAGTGTCCCTTAATCCGAAAAGCATTTTATTTACCACCTTTCCGGCGGCCGCATCCATGGCCTTTTCAAGGTTCTCCCGGTCCACATCCTCCATGGGGGTCTTTTTTAAAATCTTCCTGATTCTCAAGTGAAAATCCTCCACGGCATCCGCCTTGATTTCCTGTATTCTGGGTATCAAATCTCTGCCTTGATACCAGTTGTAGAATTCCTCCATTTCATCTGCCAGAATTCTCCCAGCCTTTTCCATATTTTTCTTAATGGCAGGGGAAGAATCGTCTATTTTAAAGCTGTCAATATCGTATAAGGTCAAACCAGGAAGCTCCTGCACCGACGGCTCAATATCCCTTGGAACGGCAAGATCAATCAAAATCAAGTCCTTGGTCCGCTTCGTCTGCTCCAGCAATTCCTTGGTCAGGGTATAATTGGGACTGGCTGTAACACTCACTGCCAAATCGCATTGAGGAAGAAACGCCATTCTCTCTCCATAATTGATCCGGTCACAGCCCGGGGGAATGGTCACCATACCGCTTCGATACTGGCGTACCGTTACCGTCACATGGGCGCCCGCTTCCCGAAGGGCCACAGCCGCCACCTTTCCCATTTCTCCATTGCCAATGACCATACAGGTCTTACCCGAAAAGCTGTAGCTCTGCTCCTTAAGATACTGAATCGCCTGATGTATGGCAGAGCTGTTTCCTCTGGAAAAAGCAACCTGGGTCTTAACCTTCTTTGCCCCTGTAACTGCGGTGCGAAAAAGAACCTCCAGCACGTTATCTGTACAATAAACCTCCCTTGCCAGTGCCAGCGCATCCTTTACCTGGGTAATGATCTGATCCTCCGCCAGTATCTGGGATTTCAATCCACTGGCAAGACGGAATAAATGCTCCACTGCTTCCTGTTCCTTCCGTTCCACAAAATACTGCCGAAACGCTTCCTGCTCCTTTCCATTTTCTCTGCATAAAAATGCCAGGAGGGAGCCTGTAAAGTCCCCCCTGGTGCTTGCCCAGAGCTCCATTCGGTTGCAGGTGGACAAAATCACACCCCCCTGAACCCCCGGCTCCTTCTTCAGATGCTCCAGTGCTGTCACGGCATTCTTTCTGGTAAAAGAAAATTGAGACCGGATATCCACGGATGCCCGGCTGTAGTCAATACCAATCATGGAAATACCCATATTCCTCTTCTCCCGTATCTTTTTTCTTCTTAGTTCCCCATCTTAGCACAGAATTCTTTGAAGCGCAACTTCCGTTTTTTTCAATTTTTCTCATTGACAACCTGCTCTTTCTATGCTAGAATGACCACAAAATTGAATGTAGCAAGGTGCCTGGTAACAGGAGAATAGGAAAGCTGAGTGAAAATCTCACACGGTCACGCCGCTGTAAGGGAAGAGTTGCATTTTACTATGTCACTGGATTGTTAAGAATCCGGGAAGGCAAAATGCAATGGAGACGCCCGAGTCAGAAGACCTGCCTTGTACACGAAATTTACACAGGTTACGAACGATGGCCTGATGTAAGAACAGGGTGGTCAAACGCAAGAGGATTCTATTCTTCTGCTGTCGCCTTCTGTTCTTCTGATAGCCTGTCGGTATAGCCGTACAGGTTTTTTTGTTCTTAAGATTCGGGTGTCAAAAGGGGCTTGTAAAGATTGCTGTTGTCAAATTACACAAACTGCGTTCTTCTTTGCTCCGGGTTCCGAAGCTAAGAGCTTCTAAAATGTTCTTGTAAACCATATCAGTTACGGACGCAACCGCCCTCTATGAGCCTTGGACGGCTCATAGAGGG
>CAPNGW010000145.1 GCA_948665105.1 uncultured Lachnospiraceae bacterium | reverse complement strand
CCACCGCCGAGCTGGTTCTGGCCATCGCTGCCGTCATCGTTCTGCTTCGCCTGTTTGCCCGTCTGGAGGCAGAAGCAAAGCAAAAAGCAGAATGCACATGAAGCCTTCGTTCTCCATGATATTCTCCGGACTTAAGGCCAGATAATGGTTTCCGGTACGCTACAGGCTCTTTATCAGACCAGCAATCAATTCCGCAGAAATGACAGAGGCCTGTTCACAGTTCCTTTCAAAATGGTCCTCCCCTGCATAATCCTTTGTATCAGTTATGGTCCGAACTGCCAGAAACGGAACTCCATTCACATAGCAGGCATGAGCCACCCCGGCGGTCTCCATATCCACTGCCAGGGGAGAAAAGGCCTCGTTTATATACTCACGTCCCTCCTCCGTAATAAAGCGGTCCCCGGTGACAATGGTGCCAAATAAAATCCGTTTCTCCCTTCCCTTACCATATTCCCGCACCAGCTCCAACAGATTTCGGTCTCCTTCAAAATAGACGGAGGGCATCCATGGGTAGCACTCCGTCAAAATATCATCATCCATATCATGATACGCGCATTGCTTTGTCACCACCGTGTCGAAAATCCCCACATCTTCCGCCATCCCGCCGGCAGTTCCACCATTAACGACAGCAGTGACATGAAAGGTGTCAATCAATATCTGGGTCGCAATGGCAGCATTTACTTTACCTACTCCGCTGCACACTGCAACCACGTCCCTCTGATGGATGGTCCCCTCATAAAATTTCAGCATAGCCTTTTCTTTCATTTTCACCCCATTCATATAGGTAAAAAAAGGCTCCAGCTCCTCCCCACATGCACATAAAATTCCGACTTTGTTCATTCTTATGTACCCTCACTTTATTTTCCAATCATACTTTGGAGAAATTTTCAAAAACAGCCGGTGTCCCATTACAGGCTCACCCTCTGGGATGCGCCTTTGCATAGACCTCCCGAATCCGGCTCTGATTCATCCGTGTATATATCTGGGTGGTGGAAATATCCGAATGGCCCAGCATCTCCTGGACCGCATGCAGGTCCGCCCCGTTATGTACCAGATGAGCCGCAAAGGAATGCCGCAGTGTGTGGGGGGTAATCTCATGACGAATTCCTGCTTTCTTACCATACCCCTTAATCAGCTTCCAGAATCCCTGACGGCTCATGGGTTGTCCGAAGCAGTTGGTAAAGAGCCAGGGATTCCCCAGGTCCTTCACCAGCTCCTGCCGCCCCCGGTTCAGATATTGGGAAACCGCCTCCTTGGCCACCGTTCCAAAGGGCACAATCCGCTCCTTGTGGGCATCCTGGCACTTGATATATTCCATCTTGAGATTAATGTCCTCCATCTTAAGGCCAATCAGCTCCGACACCCGGATTCCGGTGGCATACAAAAGCTCCAGCATGGCACAGTCCCGAAGCTCCTTGGGGCTGTCCCCCCGGGTCTCCTCCAAAAGCATTCCCACTTCCTCCATGGAAAGAATCTCCGGCACTGTCTTCTCAATCTTGGGTGCATGAAGCTCCTCAGACAAATCCTGGCTTAAAATATTTTTCTTGTACAGGTACTGGAAAAAAGCCTTCATGGAGGCGATACTTCTGGAAATGGTGGCAGGCTTCTTCCCCTCTCTCTCCAGAAAAAGAACATAGGAGTTCAGACTGGTGGCTGTAATCTGACCCACATGAGTAATCCCCTGGGTACTCAGGTATTCATACAGTTTCTTAATATCCCGTTCATAGGAAACAGCCGTATTTAAAGAAGTATGTCTGATGTCCTTTAAGTATTGAATGAAGCCCGCCAACTCATAATTCATAATCTGTAACCCCGCTACATAATTTTCTTACTAATGTATTATAATAACATATTACAAGAAAATCAAATGGTATTTTTCCCGTATTTTCGGCGTTTTTTGTAAAACTACAAGATGTCGGCAGGTGTATTTTCATAAGCACCAGATGTGGTAAAAATTGTGCTAAAAAATTTTTAAGATTTTTTTAAATAAAAATGGATTTATATAACTTTCCAGAAAAATTCCTGTAACATATAAGGTCAAAAGCATCAGGCATAGGGCAAAAAGCAAAAAGGCTTTTCGCATGCGGTTCCCCTTGTGCACGCTGCGGCTATCCCAGGTTCCGGTATGCTTCTTCAGGAAATCCGACAGGTAAATAATCCCAATATACAAGGGTATGTAGATGAGATACTGTGGGAAAAATGCACCACCCATCAGCAGGATGCCCTTAAAGCCGTACACCGCCACGGATGCCGCCATTAAAAATCCTGCAGCAAAGCTCTGCCAGGCCAGAAAAATACTGCCCGCAGCCACTCCCCAGCCTGTAAATGTAAACAGCAGCAAGATTCCCATCACCGGAAGACGCTGGCGAAGGACGTAGTAAAACAAGTCCGCCCCACGGATGGGCGTGTATTTGAATTTTTCCATAAAATAAGAATTCCAGACCCCGAATCCGTTAAGCTGTTCCCGGTCAATGAGGTTTGCTCCCACGATACCTGCAAGAAAGCACAAAAGAACCGCCAGCCAGATATATTTCATGACTGCCGGTTTCTCTTCTGTCCGTTTTGTTGCGTTTGGAGTATGGAAGTATCTTTCAACAATCTGATTCATGCCTGCACCCTCCTGGTTTTATTTGGCAGCAGCGGGCACAGGGAATGCCTGTTGCTGTCCTTTGATTATACGCAGGCCTGTTTCAAATCATTCATACTTATTTTTGTAGGCTAAAATTGCCGCCACCGTTTTGCTGTCCTGGATTTTGCCCTGATAAATCCACTGCACCAGCTCTTCCAGGGTGTGCGCCTCCAGCTCCACATACTCGTCCGGGTCCAGATGCTGCTTTGTGGGAATTAAATCCCGGGCTACATACACCTCAATGGCCTCGTTGCAGAAAGCCACCGTTGTTTTGATGGAAATAAGGTGTTCCAGGTTTTCACACCGGTATCCAGTCTCCTCCTCCAGCTCCCGGGCCGCACACACAATATGGGGCTCCTCCTTGCTGTCTCTGGCTCCTGCCGGAATCTCCAGGGTATCCCGCTCCAAGGCGTTGCGATACTGACGCACCATCAGCAATTTCCCATCCGGAAGCACGGCTACCACCGCAGCCGCGCCCTTGCGGTGCTCAATATAGTCCCAGTGGGCCGTTTTTCCGTCAGGAAGCAGCATAGTGTCTGAATACATATCCACAATAGCTCCCTGATGCTTTAATTCCCGCTTAATTCTTTTGATTGCTTCCATCTAATCTTCCTTTCTGAAATGAATTTTTCTATAGCAAAGGCAGGTTCCTGGGGCTTTCCTTTGATATAAAAAAGAGACCACCACAGCAGCCTCTTTTTACTCATCTTTCATGCATGTGACTATTTCGCATAGTCCGTAACACGTGATTCCCGAATGACGTTGACCTTAATCTGTCCGGGGTATTCCAATTCTGTCTCAATCTGCTTTGAAATATCCCTTGCCAGCAATACCATATCTGCATCGCTGACCTGTTCGGGAACTACCATAATCCGAACCTCTCTACCTGCCTGAATTGCAAAAGACTTGTCCACACCTTTGAAGGAATTGGTAATATCTTCCAGCTGCTTCAATCTGTTTGAATATGTTTCCAGTGTTTCTCTTCTGGCACCGGGTCTTGCCGCAGAAATAGTATCGGCAGCCTGTACCAGACATGAAATCAGTGATGTGGGTTCCACGTCCCCGTGATGGGACTCCACCGCATTGATTACAACAGATGATTCCTTGTACTTTCTGCACAAGTCCACACCAATCTGAATATGTGATCCTTCCATCTCATGATCCACGGATTTTCCGATGTCATGTAACAGACCGGCTCTTTTCGCTACTCTTACGTCCACGCCAATCTCAGCAGCCAGAAGGCCTGATAGCTGAGCGACCTCTATTGAATGTTTCAGAGCATTTTGTCCATAGCTTGTACGGAAACGCATCTTTCCCAGCAAGCGGACAAGCTCCGGATGTATTCCATGTACTCCCACCTCTAAGGTAGCAGCCTCTCCTTCCTCTCGAATCATGGTCTCCACTTCTTTTTGAGCTTTCTCTACCATCTCTTCGATTCTTGCCGGATGAATTCGGCCATCCACAATCAATTTTTCCAAAGCAATACGGGCCACTTCTCTTCGAATAGGGTCGAAACCGGATAAAATAACTGCTTCCGGTGTATCATCGATAATCAAATCCACACCCGTCAACGTTTCCAAGGTCCGGATATTTCTTCCTTCCCGTCCAATAATGCGCCCTTTCATCTCATCATTGGGAAGCTGAACTACAGAAATCGTAGTCTCTGCTACATGGTCTGCCGCACATTTCTGGATGGCAGTTACCACATATTCCTTTGCCTTTTTACCAGCTTCCTCTTTGGCTCTGTTTTCCATTTCTTTGATTAGCTTTGCAGTGTCAAGTTTTACATCATCTTCAATGGTTTTTAACAGATATTCCTTTGCCTGTTCAGAGGTTAATCCAGAGATTCTCTCCAGTTCCTGTACACGTTCTTCATGCAGCTTGGAAACTTCCGCGCGTTTCTTGTTGATTTCTTCCTCTTTTGCCGCAAATCCCGCTTCCTTTTTCTCGATTGCCTCCAGCTTCTTGTCCAGATTTTCCTCTTTCTGAAAAATCCGGCGCTCGTTACGTTGAATTTCGTTTCTTCTTTCCTTGATTTCCTTGTCCAGCTCATTCTTGGTACGAATAGATTCTTCCTTGATTTCAAGCATAGACTCACGTTTCTTTGTCTCCGCAGTTTTTACAGCCTCGTCTATTATTTCTCTTGCCTTCTCTTCCGCACTTCCGATTTTGGATTCTGCAACCCTCTTCCGGTGTGCTACAGTGATAAGATAAGTAACAGGCACGGCAATCACCAGCGTAATTATGACAGCAATGATAATTTGTGTCACAGGAGCACCTCCTTATTTAGTTTTCATTGTACATATAGTAAAACATTTTTCGTTTTTCCTATGTCGTATCGTTGGGACACGAAAACAACAACATATTGATTTTATACTTTTTTCTGCTTTATGTCAAGTATTTATATAAAAGGAAACGGGTGCTCTGATTTAAGAGAGCACCCGCAGAATATCATCGGAACGAAACCCCTTGCGGAGAAGGAACTGGTATATCTTTTGTCTGTCCTTCAAGCTGGCAGAAGCAGGGTCGTAATGCTTCTTCTTAAGCCACCCTAGAATCTTTGGCGTTTCGTCCTCCTGGCCGCACTCTTCCATAAGGGCCTCCTCAATAATGTCTCTGGACACCCCCTTTGCTGAAAGCTTCAAAGACAGCTGGCGGCGGCTTTGGTTTTCACTTCGATACCGTATGTAGTTTAATGCATAACGGCGGTCGTCGATGTAATGAAACTTTTCCACATAGGCGACAGCGTCCTCCACAATGTCCTCCGGATAACCATTCTGCCGAAGCTTTTCCCGAAGCTGTGCCTCGGTACGGTCCATCTGTTCCAAAAGGTGCATGGCACGCTTGCGGGCTCTGGGGGCAAGGATTGTGCTGTAAATATCTCCAAGCTCCCCTTCCGTCAGCTCCGCTCCAGGCTCCAGATTCCGTCCCCGGACTTCCTTCCGGTATACGGCAAAGAAACGTCCATCATCCAGATATACTTTTATCTTACCTTTCCCGGATTCCTCAATTCTTTCTATCAGCATGATTTCTCCTGCTTATTCTTTGTCTGCCTTATCATTTGGCACTTCCGCCTCAGAAGCCTCTCCGCCCAGATTATAGTGGGCGCGAACCTTGGCTTCGATTTCATCCCGGATGGCGGTATTTTCCTTCAGGAACTGCTTGGCATTCTCCCGGCCCTGGCCAATTTTCTCATTGTTGTAGGCGTACCAGGCACCGGATTTGTTCACCACATTACACCCGGCAGCCAAATCCAGAATGTCTCCCTCCCGGGAAATGCCCTGGCCAAACATAATATCAAATTCCGCCTCCTTGAAGGGGGGCGCTATCTTATTCTTTACTACTTTGATACGTGTGCGGTTGCCCACCACCTCCCCTGCCTGCTTTAGAGATTCGATTCTCCGCACGTCCATACGTACTGAGGAGTAGAATTTCAATGCACGGCCACCGGTGGTGGTCTCAGGACTTCCAAACATCACGCCCACCTTCTCACGGAGCTGATTGATAAAGATAACAACACAGTTGGATTTACTGATTACTGCAGTTAGTTTACGCAGTGCCTGGGACATCAGTCTGGCCTGTAGGCCCACGTGGGAGTCGCCCATATCGCCATCAATCTCCGCTTTGGGTACCAGCGCTGCCACAGAGTCCACAATCACGATATCCACCGCGCCGGAGCGTACCATGGTCTCGGTAATCTCCA